>NZ_JBHWUO010000023.1:88327-134812 GCF_042736975.1 Streptomyces sp. NPDC059989 | reverse complement strand
GTCCGGGGGCGGAGCCCCCGGCGGCGGCGCCGCAGGGGCATCGTCAGCGGGCACGGTTCAGGGACTGGAGGGCGGCCCTGAGGAGCTGCGGGACCGGGGCCGAGCCGCCGGCGGCGATGGCGGCTTCGGCCTGCGGTGTCACCGCCGAGACGGCCTCGTCGGCTTCCCTGGCCGCGTAGCCCAGGCCGATCAGGGCCGCGGCGAGCTGCTCGGTCCACGGGGCCGGCCCGGACGCGGCGGCCCGCTGCGCCCCCACCAGTCCGCTGGACCCCAGCGGAGCGCCCAGCTTGTCCTTCAGCTCCAGCAGCAGCTTCTGCGCGCCCTTCTTCCCGATCCCCGGGACCGCCATCAGCGCCTTCTCGTCGCCCGTGGACACGGCCACGCGAAGCGCGTCCGGGCTGTGGACGCCGAGCATCGCCTGCGCCAGCCTCGGCCCGACCCCGCTCGCCGTCTGGAGCAGTTCAAAGACCTGCCGCTCGTCGTCGTCGGCGAAGCCGTACAGCGTGAGCGAGTCCTCCCGTACGACCAGGGAGGTGGCCAGCCGGGCCTGCTCCCCCATCCGCAGGCCGGCGATGGTGTTCGGCGTGCAGTGCACGGCCATGCCCACTCCCCCGACCTCGATCACGGCCAGGGTGGGGGCGAGCGCGGCGACGGGGCCGCTGACGAAGGCGATCATCGGGTACGGCCTTTCGAGCCAGAGGCGTGCAGGGCGACCGCCTGCTGGAGGCGGTTCTGGGCGGGGGCCCGCCAGATGTGGCAGATGGCGAGGGCGAGCGCGTCGGCCGCGTCGGCCGGCTTCGGCGGTGCGTCCAGCCGGAGCAGCCGGGTCACCATGGCGCCGACCTGGGCCTTGTCGGCCCGGCCGCTGCCGGTGACGGCGGCCTTGACCTCGCTCGGGGTGTGCAGGGCGACCGGTATGCCGCGCCGGGCCGCGCACAGCATGGCGACGGCGCTGGCCTGCGCGGTGCCCATCACGGTGCTGACGTTGTGCTGGCTGAACACCCGCTCCACGGCGACGACTTCGGGCCGGTGCTCATCGAGCCATTCCTCGATGCCCTGCTCGATGGCGACGAGCCGGTGGCCCAACTCGGCATCCGCGGGCGTCCGTACGACCCCCACCCCGAGCATGGTCAGGGGACGCCCGGCAACACCCTCGACGACGCCGACACCACACCGCGTCAGCCCCGGGTCCACACCGAGTACGCGCACCGCCCGCCCCCTGCCGTTCGACTGCTTGTCCGTGCAGGCTATCCGCCCCCACTGACATCGGCGCAAAGCGACGGCGGGCCGCCGGGGTGTGTCCCCGTCGGCCCGCCGTTCGAAAGGTGAGCGGTCAAGCGCCTGTTAGGCGTCGACCTTCTCCATGACCTCGTCCGAGACGTCGAAGTTGGCGAAGACGTTCTGCACGTCGTCGCTGTCCTCCAGCGCGTCGATCAGCTTGAAGATCTTGCGCGCGCCCTCTTCGTCCAGCTCGACCTGCATGGTCGGCAGGAAGTTGGAGTCGGCCGAGTCGTAGTCGATGCCCGCCTCCTGGAGCGCGGTGCGGACCGCGACCATGTCGGTGGCCTCGCTGATGATCTCGAAGCTCTCGCCGAGGTCGTTGACCTCTTCGGCACCCGCCTCGAGCACCGTCTCCAGGACGTCGTCCTCGGAAAGCTCGCCCTTGGGCAGGAGGACGACACCCTTGCGGTTGAACAGGTACGAGACCGAGCCCGGGTCGGCCATGGAGCCGCCGTTGCGGGTCATGGCGACGCGGACGTCGGAGGCGGCGCGGTTGCGGTTGTCGGTGAGGCACTCGATGAGCACCGCGACGCCGTTCGGGCCGTAGCCCTCGTACATGATCGTCTCGTAGTCGGCGCCGCCGGCCTCGAGGCCGCCGCCGCGCTTGACCGCGGAGTCGATGTTCTTGTTCGGGACCGAGCTCTTCTTCGCCTTCTGGATGGCGTCGAAGAGGGTCGGGTTGCCATCGATGTCGGCGCCGCCCATACGGGCCGCGACCTCGATGTTCTTGATCAGCTTCGCGAAGAGCTTGCCGCGCTTGGCGTCAACCACGGCCTTCTTGTGCTTCGTCGTAGCCCATTTAGAGTGGCCGGACATCTGCCTGTCTCCTTCGCGTCACCAACAATGTTCGCCTCAGATCCTACCGGGACGGCGTTACAGCCCCGCGCGCACCATGTCGACGAAGTACGCGTGGACCCGGTCGTCACCCGTCAGCTCGGGGTGGAACGAGGTGGCGAGAACGTTGCCCTGGCGCACGGCGACCGTGTGGCCGTCGTACGTGGCGAGCACCTCGGCGGAGGCGCCGACCGATTCGACCCAGGGGGCGCGGATGAAGACGCCCTCGACGGGCCCGCCCGCTATGCCCGCGAAGTCGATCTTCGCCTCGAAGGATTCGTTCTGCCGGCCGAAGGCGTTGCGGCGCACGATCATGTCGATGCCGCCCAGGGTCTCCTGGTCCTCACGGCCGTCCAGGAGCTTGTCGGCGAGCATGATCATGCCGGCGCAGGTGCCGTAGACGGGCATGCCGGCGCGCACGCGCTCGCGCAGCGGCTCCAGCATGCCGAACAGCACGGCGAGCTTCGACATCGTCGTGGACTCGCCGCCGGGGATCACCAGGGCGTCGACCTCGGCGAGCTCCTCGGGACGCCGGACCGGCCTGGCCACGGCGTCCGCCGCGGCCAGGGCGATCAGGTGCTCCCGTACGTCGCCCTGGAGGGCCAGGACACCGATCACGGGGGTGGTGGTCATGGTGGTGACTACCAGCCGCGGTTGGCGTAGCGCTCGGCCTCGGGGAGGGTGTCGCAGTTGATGCCGACCATGGCCTCGCCCAGGTTGCGGGAGGCGTCCGCGATGATCTTCGGGTCGTCGTAGAAGGTGGTGGCCTTCACGATGGCGGCGGCGCGCTTGGCCGGGTCGCCCGACTTGAAGATGCCGGAGCCGACGAAGACGCCCTCGGCGCCGAGCTGGCGCATCAGGGCGGCGTCGGCCGGGGTGGCGACGCCACCGGCGGAGAACAGCACGACCGGGAGCTTGCCGAGCTCGGCAACTTCCTTGACGAGCTCGTACGGGGCGCGCAGCTCCTTGGCGGCGGCGTACAGCTCGTTGTTGTCGAAGCCGCGCAGCTTGGCGATCTCGTTCTTGATCTGGCGCAGGTGGCGGACGGCCTCGACGACGTTGCCGGTGCCGGCCTCACCCTTGGAGCGGATCATGGCCGCGCCCTCGGCGATGCGGCGCAGGGCCTCGCCCAGGTTGGTGGCACCACAGACGAAGGGGGTGGTGAACGCCCACTTGTCGGAGTGGTTGACCTCGTCGGCCGGGGTCAGGACCTCGGACTCGTCGATGTAGTCGACGCCGAGGGACTGGAGGACCTGGGCCTCGACGAAGTGGCCGATGCGGGACTTGGCCATGACCGGGATCGAGACGGCCTCGATGATCTCTTCGATCATGTTCGGGTCCGACATGCGCGCCACGCCGCCGTCCTTGCGGATGTCGGCGGGGACCCGCTCCAGGGCCATGACGGCCACGGCGCCGGCGTCCTCGGCGATCTTCGCCTGCTCGGCGTTGACCACGTCCATGATCACGCCGCCCTTGAGCTGCTCGGCCATGCCGCGCTTGACGCGCGAGGTGCCGATGGCCGACTCAGCGGACTGGGGGGAGGTGGGAAGCGTGCTCACGGATTGACCTCACTCGAAAGGAAGACGGGTACTACCTGGCTGAGGAAACCCCACGGACCAGTCCACTACAAGGGCCAATGTGGAGCCGGTGGCCTCTTCATTTGTCCCCTGCGGCCCTAGGCAGACTCCAGCCGGGCTCCGGACGGGCCCTGTACGCCCCCTATACGGGCCCTATACGGGCCGATCCGCGAGATCCGCCGGGGGCTCGTCGTCCATCTCGAACGCCAGCGGGAAGGGTGCGTGACCGGCCAGCCGGAACCAGCGGACCTTGCGGTGCCGGCGCAGGGCCCTGGCGGCCCGTACGGCGTCGTTGTGGAACCGGCGCGCCATCGGCACCCGCCGCACCGCCGCCGCCAGCTCCTCCGTGGCCTGCGCCCCGCCCGGAGCGGCCTTGAGCACCTCGACCTGGTCCGCGTCGGCGAACACCGCCCGCAGCGCCTGGCTCAGCTCGCTCTCCGCCACCTCGCGCTGCTCCTCCTCGGCCTGCCGGGCGGCGTGCGCGGCCTCGTACAGCACGAGGGAGGACGCGGGGTCGAGCACCCCGGAGGTGGCCACCTCCAGCACGACGGAGGCCCGCCGCACCAGCTGCGCGTCGAGCGCGGCCCGAGCCGCGTCCATCCGCGAGTGCAGCCGGTCCAGCCGGCCGGCGGTCCAACTGAGGTAGACCCCGATGACACCGAGCGCGAGGGCAATCCAGACAAGGGTTTCGATCACGGGCGGCGACACTACCGCTCCGCGCGCCACCGGCGCCCATCACCCCTCGCCGGACCGCGGCCGGAGCCCTAAGGTGCGTGATCACACCTACCCCGGGGGGATCCGCAGGATGGCGCCGTACCGCAGACCACTGTCACTCGCCCTGCTCGCGGGGGCCGTCGCCCTCGTGGCCGCGGCCCTGGCCGCCCGCCGGTGGGGCGGTCCGCACGGCGGGCTCGTCCTGGCGCACCGGGTGGCCGAGCACACCGTCGTCATCGGCTGGCTCTCGCTGATCGCGCTGGGCGCGGCGATCCTCCTGGGGCTGCGTACGGTGGCGCCGCGCGTCGCCCTCGGCACCCCGCTGCTCGTCCTCGGCGCCCCCCTCATGCTCCTGTACACGGTGCTGGCCTACTGGACGGCGGACAGCAGGAGACCGAGAGCCACCCGGCCCCCGGCCGCGAGGACCGGCGCATGGTGGTGGAACGGGGTCACGCCATGATCGACCCGCTGTGGTACGTCTACGTCCACGAGGACGGCCGGCTCGGTGAGCGCCGCTGGGCCGTCGGGTACTTCAACGGCGACGACCCCGACAACGAGCTCCGCGAGGCCGTCTGGACGGGCCCCGACCGGATCCGCATGACGACGGCCGGCGGCGCGGTCCTCGAGGTGACCGTCGCCCCCGGCGGGCGGCCGGACCGCACCGTCTCCGCCGGGTGACCGGCTGCCGTCAGGAGGCGGAGTCCCGGGAGAAGCCCAGGCGGGTGCGGAGCGGAATGCGTTCGTCCTCGGCGACCGCGGCCGCGCCGTCCGTGACCGTTTCGTAGACCGCCAGGATGTCCGCGCCGACCGTGGACCAGTCGAAGCGGCGGACGTGTGCCGAGCCGCGGGCGCTGAGCTCCGCGCGGCGGGCCGGGTCGCGCAGCAGGGCGATCGCGCCGGCCGCCAGCGCGTCCGCGTTCTCGTTGGTGAAGAGGTCGCCCGCGCCGCCCTGGTCCAGGACCTGCGCGAAGGCGTCCAGGTCGGAGGCGAGCACCGCGGCGCCAGCCGAGAGGGCCTCGACGAGGATGATGCCGAAGCTCTCGCCGCCCGTGTTCGGGGCCACGTAGACGTCGACGCTGCGCAGCAGCCGTGCCTTGTCCTCGTCCGAGACCATGCCGAGGAATTCCACCCGGGAGCGCAGGTCCGCCGGCAGGGCGGCCACCGCCTCCTCCTCGTCGCCGCGGCCCGCCACGAGGAGGCGTACGTCCGGGCAGGCCTCCACGATCTGCGGGAAGGCCGCCATCAGCACCGGCAGGCCCTTGCGCGGCTCGTCGATGCGGCCGATGAAGCCCAGGGTCTGTCCGGACCAGGCGGGGTTCGGCTCGGCCTTGGCGAAGAAGTCCACGTCGACGCCGTTGGGGATGACGACCGCGTCCCCGCCCAGGTGCTCGACCAGCGTGCGCCGGGCGTACTCGCTCACCGCGATCCGCGCGCTGATCTTCTCCAGCGCCGGCTGGAGGATCGGGTACGCGGCGATCATCGCCCGCGACCGCGGGTTCGAGGTGTGGAAGGTCGCCACGATCGGTCCCTGCGCCGCCCAGCAGGACAGCAGCCCCAGCGAGGGCGAGGCCGGCTCGTGGATGTGGATCACGTCGAAGGTGCCGTCGTGGAGCCAGCGCCGGACCCGGGCCGCGGACAGGAAGCCGAAGTTCAGGCGGGCCACCGACCCGTTGTACGGCACCGGTACCGCGCGCCCCGCCGAGACCACGTACGGCGGCAGCGGGGTCTCGTCGTCCGCCGGGGCCAGGACCGACACCTCGTGGCCGAGGCGGATCAGGTGGTCCGCCAGGTCCCGGATGTGGAACTGGACGCCGCCGGGCACGTCCCACGAGTACGGGCACACGATGCCGATCTTCACTAGGCGCGCTCCTCCAGGTCGTCCAGCCACAGTCGCTGCAGCATGTGCCAGTCCTCCGGGTGCTCCGCGATCCCCCACGCGAAGGCGTCGGCCACCGCCTGGGTCATGGCGGCGGTCTTCTCGGTCCGGGTCCCGGTCTTCGGCACCTCCACCTCGGGGTGGATCCGGCCGTACATCTTGGGCGAGTCCCCGTAGTACAGGGTCACCGGGAGCAGTACCGCCCCCGTCTGCTGCGCCAGCAGCGCCGGCCCCGCCGGCATGCGCGCCGCCGAGCCGAAGAAGTCCACTTCGACCCCGGAGGCCGACAGGTCCCGGTCCGCGACCAGGCAGATCAGGCCACCGGAGCGCAGCCGGCGGGCGAGGGTCCCGAAGGAGGAGCCGCCGTTGTGCGGCAGGACCTCCATGCCCAGGCTCTCCCGGTAGGCCACGAAGCGGTCGTAGAGGGACTCGGGCTTGAGCCGCTCGGCGACCGTGGTGAACGGGATGCCCAAGTGGCCGGTGACCCAGGCCCCGGCGAGGTCCCAGTTCGCGAGGTGCGGCAGCGCCGCGATGACGCCCCGCCCGGAGGCGATGGCCTCGCGCAGGATGTGGTCGTCCTTGAGCAGGACGTCCTCGCCGAACCGCTTGGTGTCCATCGCGGGCAGCCGGAAGGATTCCATCCAGTAGCGCATGTACGAGCGCATGCCCGCATGCGACAGCTCGCGCAGCCGCTCCGGGGTGGCGTCCGGCACCACCCTGGCGAGGTTGGACTCCAGCCGCAGCACGCTCTTGCCGCGGCGCTTCCACGCCACGTCGGCGATCTTGCGGCCCAGGGCCACCGCGGCCGGCTCCGGGAGCTTCTTCACTCCCGCCCAGCCGAGCCCGTACAGCCCGTCGACCAGCTTGTCCTTCGCGGTCGTCCCGCCCCCCTCGGCCATCAGGCCGCGCCCCCCTCGGCGGTCGCGGCCGCGGCGTCGGCCTCGGCGGATTCACGGCGTACGGTGACCACCCGCTGGATCAGCGTGACGAGCGAGCCCGCCGCCACGATCCACAGCGCGATCGGCAGCAGCACCCCGATCCAGGACGGCACCCCGAAGGTCTGCAGCCCGGACAGACCGGCCGCGACCAGCGAGATCACCAGCCGCTCGGCGCGTTCGATGAGTCCGTTGACGGCCACCGGCAGGCCGATCGATTCGCCGCGCGCCTTCGTGTACGAGACCACCTGGCCGCTGGCCAGGCAGAAGATCGCCACCGCGCAGAGTGCGTTGTCGTTCCCGGAGCCCGCGTACCAGAGCGCGAGCCCGCCGAAGATCGCCGCGTCCGCCACCCGGTCGAGGGTGGAGTCGAGGAACGCGCCCCACCGGCTGGAGACGCCGGCCTGGCGGGCCATGTTCCCGTCCACCAGGTCGGAGAAGACGAAGAGGGTGATGGTGATCGTGCCCCAGAAGAACTCGCCCCGGGGGAAGAAGACCAGCGCTCCCACCACCACTCCGGCCGTGCCGATCAGGGTGACCGCGTCCGGGCTCACCCCCCGCCGGAGCAGAAAAGCGGCGAATGGCGTGAGAACACGCGTGAAGAATGCACGCGCGTACTTGTTCAGCATGGCCTTCCCGGAGGGTCGCTGGGCCGCACGGCCACCACGGCCACCGGCTGGCCCATCGTAGCCAGCGCGCCGCCCCCCGGATGCCGCGCACCCACCGGTTCGCGCCACGTAAGACGCACTTCACGCCGTGGACCACCTCCGGTACCCCCGGAGTACCCCCCTGGTACGACGTATGGACGCCGTGTGACAGCAGTGCAAAGCTCGAAGAGCCCCGTTTCTTCCTCCGTCACCACCGGGAGGCACGAGCACCATGGGAGCCACATCACACCAATCCGGAGCCGCCGGCAGGGCACTGGCGGCCGACCGCCCGGCATCCGTACGGAATGTCGTGCTGGTCGGCCACAGCGGATCCGGCAAGACCACGCTGGTCGAAGCCCTGGCCCTGACCGCGGGAGCGGTCAATCGGGCCGGCCGGGTCGAGGACGGCGGGACCGTCTCCGACTACGACGAGATCGAACACCGGCAGGAAAGGTCCATCCAGCTCTCCCTCGTCCCCGTCGAATGGGGCGGAATCAAGATCAACATCCTGGACACCCCCGGATACGCCGACTTCGTCGGAGAACTCAGGGCCGGTCTGCGCGCCGCGGACGCGGCCCTTTTCGTCGTCTCGGCCTCGGACGGGATCGACGGCGCCACCCGCATGGTCTGGGACGAGTGCGAGGCCGTCGGCATGCCCCGCGCCATCGTCGTCACCCACCTGGAGGCCGCCCGCGCCGACTACACGCAGATGGCCAACATCTGCGGCGAGATCTTCGGCGCCGAGGACCCCGACGCCGTCATCCCGCTCTACCTCCCCCTGCACGGCCCCGCCGGTCCCGACGGGCACGCCCCCGTCACCGGCCTGCTCGGCCTGCTGTCCCGGCGCGTCTACGAGTACGCCTCCGGCGAGCGCGTGGCGCGCGACCCGGACGACGCCGAGCTCGCCCTCATCACCGACGCCCGCTCCCGCCTCATCGAGGGGATCATCGCGGAGAGCGAGGACGAGAGCCTCATGGACCGCTACCTCAGCGGCGAGGAGATCGACTACAAGACCCTCGTCGACGACCTGGAGCGGGCCGTGGCCCGGGGCACCTTCCACCCCGTCCTGATGGCCGCCCCCGCGGCCGACGGCGGCAAGCAGGGCCTGGGCACCGTCGAACTCCTCGAACTGATCACCGGCGGCTTCCCCACCCCCCTGGAACGCCCCGACCTCACCGTCACCGCCCCCGACGGCTCCGCCCGCCCGGCCGTCACCTGCGATCCCGAAGGCCCGCTCGTCGCCGAGGTCGTCAAGACCTCCTCCGACCCCTACGTCGGCCGCGTCTCGCTGGTCCGCGTCTTCTCCGGCACCCTGCGCCCCGAGCAGACCGTCCACGTCTCCGGCCACGGTCTGGCCGACCGCGGGCACGAGGACCACGACGTCGACGAGCGGATCGGCACCCTCACCGCGCCGTTCGGCAAACAGCAGCGCAGCCTGGAGAGGTGCATCGCCGGGGACCTGGCCTGCGTGGCCAAACTCACCCGGGCGGAGACCGGCGACACCCTCTCCGCCAAGGAGAACCCGCTCCTTATGGCCCCGTGGGCCATGCCCGACCCGCTGCTCCCGCTCGCCATCGAGGCCCACAGCAAGGCCGACGAGGACAAGCTCTCCCAGGGCCTGTCCCGCCTCGTCGCCGAGGACCCCACCATGCGGCTGGAGCAGAACCAGCACACCCACCAGGTCGTCCTGTGGTGCCTCGGCGAGGCCCACCAGGACGTCGCCCTGGAGCGGCTGCGCACCCGCTACGGCGTCCAGGTCGACCCCGTCCCCCACAAGGTGAGCCTGCGGGAGACCTTCGGCGCGAAGGCCGCGGGCCGCGGCCGGCACGTCAAACAGTCCGGCGGCCACGGGCAGTTCGCCATCTGCGAGATCGAGGTCGAGCCGCTCCCGCCCGGCAGCGGCATCGAGTTCGTCGACAAGGTCGTCGGCGGCGCCGTGCCCCGCCAGTTCATCCCGTCCGTGGAGAAGGGCGTACGGACCCAGGCGGCCCGCGGGGTGTCCGCCGGATATCCGCTGGTCGACGTCCGCATCACCCTCCTCGACGGCAAGGCGCACTCGGTGGACTCCTCCGACGCCGCCTTCCAGACCGCGGGCGCCCTGGCCCTGCGCGAGGCCGCCGCCGAGGCCCGCATCCACCTCCTCGAACCGGTCGCCGAGCTCGCCGTCCTCATCCCCGACGAGTACGTCGGACCGGTCATGAGCGACCTCGCCGGCCGCCGCGGCCGTGTCGTCGGCACCGAACAGGCCGGTCCGGGGCGCACCCGGGTGCGCGCCGAGATCCCCGAGATCGAGATCGGCCGCTACGCCGTCGAGCTGCGCTCCGTCTCGCACGGCACCGGGCGCTTCGCCCGGGCCTACGCCCGGCACGAGCCCATGCCACCACAGATCGCGGACAAGGTGCGAGAACAGGCCGAGAAGGGAAGCTAGTTGACATAGCGCCGACCAGGCGCGGGACCGGCCGCCCATCCAACCCGCTTGCGATGGGCGGCATTTCCCTGTCCCATGACCATGGGGCGAGATCCGCCGATAGGCTCATCGGCGCACCAAAGAGCACGAACGCACAGCGATGGGGGCAGCGGTGGCGGACGACGGATTCGACTTCAGGCCCGGAGCGCAGATTCCCCTCCAGGGCGGCGGGGGACAGACGGCGGCGACCAACGCCCTGGCCTCCGCGGCGTACCGCGACGGCGGCAAGGACACCAAGCTCGCCGCGATACTCGACGCCAACAGCGACAACCACGCCGCCACGGTCAAGCCGCCGAAGATATCCCTCTTCGAGCCGAGCCTCGGCGAGGCCTTCTGCCGCGCCGTCGAGGCCCGCACCCTCGGCCCCGGCCGCAAGCCGCTCATCCAGTCCTTCGGCGCCGACCCGCAGACCGTCGTCGAGCACTGCCTGGCCGCCTCCCGCCTGCGCAAGGAGCGCGACCGCAAGCTGCGCCTGATCATGCTGGTCTGCGGTGTGCTGTTCCTGCCCGGGCTGCTGCTGTGGCTGGGCCTGTTCCAGCTCCGCAAGACCCTGTCCGCCGGCGACGGCAAGCGGTCGTCCTGGATCGGCACCGCGGTCCTGGTCGGCGTCGCCGTCGTGGCGGCGGTGCTGATGTTCCGGCTGCCCTTCACCGGCTTCCTCGGCCTCTACCTGCGCGGCATGATCATCGCCCCGGCCCTGGGCTGGCTGCTGGCCCGCCGGCTCTGCGAGTCGACCGCCGCCGACCTGCGCTCCCGCTGGGACGGGCTGCTGGACGGCGACGGGATCGGCGCCAAGATCCCGGAGGCCGTGCCCGGCAACCCCGACGAGAAGGCCCGGGAGGACCTGCGCCACCAGCTGGCCAAACTGACCGCGGAGGACCGTAGCAACCAGGTCTTCTACGCGGGCCCCAAGGGCATACTCGGCATGGGCACCCGCTGGGGCAGCTGGCAGATGGCGGAGGAGCTCGCCCCCAAGACCGAGGGGATGGAGATCCACCCCTTCCGCAGCTGGGACGTCATACGCGCGATCGACACGCAGCTGCGCAAGCTGGAGCGCGGCCCCCTGCACACCGGCGGCTTCCCGCCCGCCGCCATCCAGCACTGGATCGTCACCCCCGTCGGGGAGGGCGCCGCCGAGGTGGCCCGCCCCACCGGCGAGAACGTGGACACCTTCCTGATCAAGCCGCACGAGATCACCCGGATCTGCAACGAGCAGCAGTTCAGCGCCGGCAACCGGCACTACCTCGGCATCCAGTACCCGCTCTGGGACGGCCAGCTCGTCATCACCATGCTGGTCACGGTGACCGTGCTCTACAAGACGCTGCGCGTGGACGTCACCGCGCACGCCCTGGGCCCCGTCCACGGACTGTTCACCACGAAGTCCAAGGCCCCGGTGGTGGAGGTGCCCAAGAGCGTCCGGTTCTGGGAGACCGTGGAGCGCCCGCTGCCGCTGGTGGACGCCAACGAGGTCGTACGCCTCGCCGTGCGCGCCCCGCTGACCTGGTTCCCGCCGATCCTGGACTTCTTCGGCGGCAAGCTGGTCCTGCCGGAGCCCTTCGGGGTGCGGCACGTGTGGGCGGGCTCGATGTGGCGCCACCGGTTCATGGCCGACGACGCCCTGCGCACCGTCGCCCCGGTCCTGAGGTCGGTGCACACCGCCACCTTCAAGGTGCTGGAGGAGAACGGCGTGGACACCGAGCGCTTCACGAACCGCTCCTCGATCATGAGCGGCCTCATCCAGGAGCCGGCGCCGCGCAAGGCGGACGTGTACGACGCGTAGTCAGGGCGCCTGGGTAGGCTGAAGTGAGCCCCGAGGAGGGAAAATGACCGAGCGCAAACCGCCTGGCGTCGACATCGAATCCTGGGTGGACCGGCAGATCCGGGAGTCGGCCGACCGCGGCGAGTTCGAGAACCTGCCGGGCTTCGGCAAGCCGCTGGCCTCCCTCGACGCCCCGTACGACGAGATGTGGTGGATCAAGGGGAAGATGCACCGCGAGGGCTTCTCCTCGCTGCCGCCGGCGCTCGCGCTGCGCAAGGAGGCCGAGGACGCCCTGGAGGCGGCCCTCGCGGCGCGTTCCGAGCGCCAGGTGCGGGAAGTCCTCACGGAGGTCAACGAGAAGATCCGCGCGGCGCTGCGCATGCCGCCGCCGGGACCGCCGCTGAACCTCGCCGAGTTCGACGTCGAGGACGTACTGCGGACCTGGCGCGAGAACCGCGCGCGCTGACGGTGCGATGACGGTGCGACGGCAAAAGGACCGCCCCGGGCGCAGTGCCCGGGGCGGTCCTTTCGTTCACAACCTCAGCCGACGGGCCAGGCGTCGGCCAGCATCTGCCGGGTGTCCGCGAGCAGTTGCGGCAGCACCTTGGTGTGGCCGACGACCGGCATGAAGTTCGTGTCCCCGCCCCAGCGGGGCACGATGTGCTGGTGCAGGTGCGCGGCGATGCCCGCCCCGGCGGCCGCGCCCTGGTTCATGCCGATGTTGAAGCCGTGCGCCCCGGAGGCCTTGCGCAGCGCGACCATGGCCCGCTTGGTGAGGTCGGCGAGCTCCGCCGTCTCCGGGCCGTCCAGCTCGGTGTAGTCGGCGACGTGCCGGTACGGGACGACCATGAGGTGGCCGCCGTTGTACGGGTAGAGGTTCAGCACGGCGTAGACGTGCTTGCCCCGGGCCACGATCAGGCCGTCCTGGTCGGACATCTCCGGAATACCGCAGAAGGGACAGCCGTCCCCGGCCTCGGGGCCGGTCGGCTTGTTCTCGCCCTGGATGTAGGCCATCCGGTGGGGCGTCCACAGACGCTGGAACGCGTCCTGCGTGCCCACACCGATCTGCTGCTCCGGCTCAGTCGTCATGGCGGCAAGCATATGACCTTGCCTTCGCGGACGAGGAAGGCCCCCGGAAAGTGATCACTTCCCGGAGGCCTTCCCCTGCCGGATCAGACCTGGACGCGGTCCGCGACGACCTTGGCCAGCTTGGCCAGCGCCTCGTCCTTGGCGATGCCGTTCTCCTGCGAACCGTCGCGGTAGCGGAAGGAGACGGTGCCCGCGGCCATGTCCTCGTCACCGACGATGATCATGAACGGGACCTTGAGCTTCTGGTGGTTGCGGATCTTCTTCTGCATGCGGTCGGAGGAGGCGTCCACCTCGACCCGCAGGCCCTGCTTCTTCGCCTCGGCGGCGAACTCCTGCAGGTACTCGACGTGCCCGTCGCCGATCGGGATGCCGACCGCCTGGACCGGGGCCAGCCACGGCGGCATGGCGCCCGCGTAGTGCTCCAGGAGCACGGCGAAGAACCGCTCGATGGAACCGAACAGCGCGCGGTGGATCATGACCGGGCGCTGGCGGGAGCCGTCCGGGGCGGTGTACTCCAGGTTGAAGCGCTCCGGCAGGTTGAAGTCGAGCTGCACGGTCGACATCTGCCAGGTGCGGCCGATGGCGTCGCGCGCCTGCACGGAGATCTTCGGGCCGTAGAAGGCGGCGCCGCCCGGGTCGGGGGTCAGCGGGAGCCCCTGCTTCTCGGCGACCTGCTGCAGGACGGCGGTCGCCTCCTCCCACACCTCGTCCGAGCCGACGAACTTCTCCGGGTCCTTGGTGGACAGCTCCAGGTAGAAGTCGGTCAGACCGTAGTCGCGCAGCAGGTTCAGCACGAAGGTGAGCGTGCGGTCGAGCTCCTCCGCCATCTGCTCACGGGTGCAGTAGATGTGCGCGTCGTCCTGGGTGAAGCCGCGGGCGCGGGTCAGGCCGTGCACGACGCCCGACTTCTCGTACCGGTACACGGTGCCGAACTCGAAGAGGCGCAGCGGCAGTTCACGGTAGGAGCGACCGCGCGCGTCGAAGATCAGGTTGTGCATCGGGCAGTTCATGGGCTTGAGGTAGTAGTCGGTACCGCCGTCGAGCTGCATGGGGGGGTACATGCCCTCCGCGTACCAGTCCAGGTGGCCGCTCTTCTCGAAGAGGGCGCCCTTGGTGGCGTGCGGGGAGTAGACGAACTCGTAACCCTCCTCCTCGTGCCGGCGGCGCGAGTAGTCCTCCATGGTCCGGCGGATGATGCCGCCGCGCGGGTGGAAGACGGCGAGGCCGGAGCCGATCTCGTCCGGGATGGAGAAGAGGTCCAGCTCGTTGCCGAGCTTGCGGTGGTCGCGCTTCTCGGCCTCGGCGAGGAAGTCGAGGTGCGCCTTCAGCTCCTCCTTCGAGGGCCACGCGGTGCCGTAGATGCGCTGGAGCATCGGGTTCTTCTCGCTGCCGCGCCAGTAGGCGGCGGCGTTGCGCATGAGCTTGAAGGCCGGGATGTTGCGGGTGGTGGGCAGGTGCGGACCGCGGCACAGGTCCTTCCAGCACAGCTCGCCGGTCTTGGCGTCGAGGTTGTCGTAGATGGTCAGCTCGCCGCCGCCCACCTCGACGTTCGCACCGTCGTCGGTGGACGCGGAGCCCTTGATGCCGATGAGCTCCAGCTTGTACGGCTCGTCCGCGAGCTCCTCGCGGGCCGCCTCGTCGGAGACCACGCGGCGGGCGAACTTCTGCCCGCGCTTCTGGATCTCCTGCATCTTCTTCTCGATGGTCTTCAGATCATCGGGGGTGAAGGGCTTCGCGACGTCGAAGTCGTAGTAGAACCCGTCCCGGACCGGCGGGCCGATGCCCAGCTTGGCCTCGGGGAACAGCTCCTGCACGGCCTGCGCCATGACGTGCGCGGTCGAGTGGCGCAGGATGTTGAGGCCGTCCTCGGAGGAGATCTCCACCGGCTCGACGGTCTCGCCGTCCTTCACTTCGTACGCGAGGTCCTTGAGCTCCCCGGCAATGCGCGCGGCGACGATGGTGCGCTCGCCGGCGAAGAGCTCCGCCGCCGTAGTGCCCGTGGCCACCACGCGCTCGTCCCGCTCGGAATCGCGTTGGATGATCACACGGACGTCTGACACCGGTCTCTCCTGACTCAGGGGGTGCGCGAGCGAACACTGCGCGCCTGAATCGTACCGAGCGGAGTGGCTGCGCCGCTAAACGGTTCTTTCCGGGCCCGCCCAGCCCCCTCTCCCCCGCCGGGCTCCGCCCGCACCCCGACGCGGCCCTGTGCGGTGCGGCCCTGTGCGGTGTGGCCCTGTGGGATGCGGCCGGCCGGGCCCGGGTGGCCCGGCAGCGGCGCGGCCGGAGCACGCAGGGATGCGTGGTCCGGGGCGGCCGGGGCTCGTGGGGGCAGGCGGGCCGTGGGGCGGGGCCCCTCCGGGGCGTCTCCTCGGCTCGCGAACCCTGAGCCGGACCGGCCAGGACCCGGCGGTGGGTTCGCTCGGCCTGCGGGGACGCCCCGGAGTGTCCCCGCCCCACCCCTGAGACCCGGTACCGGCGGCGCCCGCGGGTAGCGTGGAGCCCGCCAGCCGTCTTCCCCGGAGGGACCCCGTATGCCGAGCACGCAGATCCGCTCGCTGGACCTGGCCGACGAGGCCACCGCGGACGCCGTGTACCGGCTCGGGCGGGCCGCCTACGCCGTGGAGGCGGAGCTGATCGGCTTCGACGGCATACCCGCGTTGGCGGAGAGCCTCGCCGAGATGCGCGCGCATGCCCTGAACTGGGTGGGCGCCGTCTCCGACGGTGGGGACCTGGCCGGTTTCCTCGCCTGGGAGGAGGCGGCCGGCGGTGCTGTCTGCATCGACCGCCTCTGCGTGTCCCCGGCCTGGTTCCGGCGGGGCGTCGCCTCCCTCCTGCTGCGCCACGCACTGGCCGAGCTCTTCCCGGGCCGCCGGGTCGAGGTCACCACGGGCGCCGCCAACGCCCCCGCGGTGTCCCTCTACGAACGCCTGGGCTTCACCCGCGGCCCGGACTTCTCCCCCACCCCGGGCCTGCTCATGGCCGCCTTCACCCATCAGGCCGCCATCCCAGCCCCTCCGACGATTTGAGGAGCAGGGCCCGGAGCAGAGCCCCGATCCTTAAGCCGCGCGAGCCCACCGGGCCGCACCCCAACCCAGCCCTTCCGGCGATTGAGGAGCGGGGCCCGGGGCAGAGCCCCAATCTTTAAGCCGCGCGAGCCAGCCGGGCCGCACCCCAACCCCAGCCCCTCCGGCGATTGAGGAGCGGGGTCCGGGGCGGAGCCCCGGTCTTTGAGCCGCGCGGGGCCGCCGGGCCGCAGGCCCATTCAGCCTCGCCGGCGATTGAGGCGGCGGGGCCTAGTCGACGTCCGGCAGGACATCGGTCGGGTCGAACGCCTCGTCCAGCGACTTCATCAGCCGGTCCCTCTCGACCTCGTCCAGCGGGACCGGGGTCACATCCGTCGCGTCCGCCAAGCGGCGGAAGCCGCCCCGCCGCTGCAACCGCCCGCTGACCCGGATCGGCAGTCCCGCCAGGTGCGCGTGGACCGCCACCCGGTACGCCTCCTCGCCGAGCGCCGCCCGGACGTACGGGACCTCCGCCCCGGCCAGGACCCGCACCCGGACAGTGCCCCCGCCGCCCGCCGCCGAGCGCCGCATCCGGACCACCGCCCCCGCGATCCGGACCGGAACGGCCGGCTCGTCCCGGGTGTAGCGGGCGGCGGCCTCCCGCAGCACCGGGAGGTCGCCCGGCGAGAACTCCACCGGCTCCGGCCGGGCCGCGCACCCCGCCGGCACCCCCGCCGCCGGCGCCCACGCGAGGGCGATGCTGGCCCCCTCCGAGCCCCGCACCAGTGCGATCAGGGCATCGGCGAGCTCCCGGCTGACCCCCGCCTGCACGGCGGCGTCGAAGGCCTCCATGCCTCCCGTGGCCCGCTGGTAGTCCACGGCCTCGCGGGCGGCGTGCAGCGCCTGGTGCAGCCGCGTCACGGTCCCCCGCCCGCCGTCCACCGGCACGAACGCCGTCAGCCGCCGCCCGCCCGGGGCCGGCCCCACCAGCACCCCGTCCAGCGCCCGTTCGGCCTGGGCCCGGTGCCGGGCCCCGTAGTAGCCGGCCCTGGCCCGGTCGGCGAGGGCCCCGGCCAGCAGCAGCTGCCGGGCGGCCGAGCGCAGCTGTTCCTGCACCGTCCACGCCGCGTCGCCCCGCAGCCCGTACGGTCCCCGCGGGATCTCCCGTTCCCAGCGGATCTCGTCGCTCGGCACGCTCAGCCCGTAGAGCACCTCCCGCGCGGACGGCAGCGCGCTGCGCGAGAGCGCGGTGAGCGCCTCCTCCAGCAGATCGGCGCAGTCGGGGAAGCCGCGGCTCTCGGGGACGAGCAGGCTGGTCCCGGCGTGGCTCGGCGGGGTCCAGCGCCCGTACCGCCCGGCCGCGCCGCCGCGCCGGAGCCACCCGTGCCGGTGCAGCAGCGCCCCCAGCACCCGTGGATCGACATGCGCGGGATCGGGCGTGCCCGGTGTGAACTCCGGGGACGAGAGCGGTTCGAGGTGCTGCGGGTGCCAGTTCATCAGGGTGTCCCTCCCGACCCGACCCGGGTCATGATCTCGCACAGCGCGCGGTCGTCGAAGATCCGCGCGGTCGGGATCCGTACGGTGGTCCGGCGCCGGCCGGTCACAGGGGTTCCGGCGAGATTGGTCCAGTAGCAGCAGTGCCGCAGGTCGAGCCGGTCGTGCCCGGCGGCGAGCCACTCGTCGCGCTCGCGCGGGACGAGCATCACGACGAGGATCTTGTGGACGGCGACCGGGGTGCGGGCCAGTTTCACCAGGTGCTCGTTGTCGAGGGTGAAGCCGAAGGTGGGCCCGGCTGGTCTCGGCGGTATCTGGTAGGTCGCCTTCAGCTGCACCTTGATGGTCACCTCGTCGTCGACGACGTGCTCGGGGGCGCCGTGGCTGACGTGCCAGTCGATGCCGTTGTCGGGAAAGGGCTGGGAGAGCGAGCAGCCGGCCGCGGCGGCGACGGCGTGCAGGTATCCCACCTGGAGGGTTTCCATACAGGCGGTGGTGGCGAGTGTGCCGCGCAGCGGTCCGGTCCCCGGATCGGTCCGCCCCTGCAACACCCCGCCCGGTTCGGGCTGCGCGAGCGCCATGGCCGGCTCCCCATGCCTTCCGGGCTCTGCCTTCGGTGGTGGGTGGGGTGACGACCGGTCATGTGCACGGCCCCCCATGGATGTTGTCTCCGCACCCGGCTCGCCGCAAACGGCGTACGGGGCAAACAGCACGGGTATCACCGATGCGGGCAACGGTGGCACGTTCCGAGGCAGCACGGCCCGGTGCGCCCCCATCTGCCGACCGGGGACGAGGAGTTCGCCATGACACGCTGGTACGAGGGCCCGCTGGCCGCATTCGACACGGAGACCACCGGGGTGGACGTCGAGCAGGACCGGATCGTGTCCGCCGCGCTCATCGTGCAGGAGTGTGCGGGCGGCCGGGTCCGCACCACGCGCTGGCTGGTCAATCCCGGCATCCCGGTGCCCCCGGGTGCCACGGAAGTGCACGGCCTCACCGACGAGCACCTGCAGCGCCACGGACGCTGGCCGGCGCCGGTGGTGGAGGAGATAGCCCGCTCGCTCGGGGAGCAGCAGGTGGCGGGCCGGCCGGTGGTGGTGATGAACGCGCCGTTCGATCTGACGCTGCTGGACCGGGAGTTGCGCCGGCACCGGGCGTCCTCGCTCACGCGGTACCTGGACAACCGGCCGCTGACGGTGCTGGATCCGCGGGTGCTGGACAAGCACCTGGACCGGTACCGCAAGGGCCGTCGCACGCTGACCGACCTGTGCGCGCACTACGGGATCGAGCTGGAGGGCGCGCACGACGCGGCGGCGGACGCGCTGGCCTCGCTGGAGCTCGTACGGGCGGTGGGGCGCCGGTTCGCGGCGCGGCTGGAGCGGCTGACGCCGGCCGAACTGCACACGCTGCAGGCGGTGTGGCACGCGGCGCAGGCGCGGGGGCTGCAGGCGTGGTTCGCCCGCCAGGGGACGCCGGAGCCGGTGGATCCGCACTGGCCGCTGCGGCCGGGAGACCTGTCGACGGCGGCCTAGTACCGTGGCCGGGAACGGCCCCGTACATGCGGAAGGCCGGTCCGTCAGCAGACGGACCGGCCTGTCCCGGTGGGCGATACTGGGATCGAACCAGTGACCCCTTCGGTGTGAACGAAGTGCTCTCCCGCTGAGCTAATCGCCCGGGAACGGACTGAACAATACAGAAGGCTCGGGGCTGGTTCAAACCGCTTCCGGGCGGGCGGCCAGCCGGGCCGCGAGACCGCGCCGTCCGGCCCGCATCATCAGGGTGTGGTTGAGCCGGAACACCGGCCGTCCCGGCAGCGCGAGCCACCGCATCAGGGGCAGGCGCACCTCGACCTCCTGCTCGTACAGCGCGCGGGTCCGGGCGGCTCCGGTGCCGGGCCGCGGCCGGACGGTCCACCGCGCCCAGCCGTCGAGATCGCCGCCCAGGGAGACTTCCAGGACCCCGTGGGCGGGGTCGCGCAGGAGCTCGGTGGCGGTGATGCGGAGCGCGTACGGAAGGACGGAGCGGACGGTGGCGGTGCCGCTGCGGTCGCCGACGGGTTCGCCGCGGCGGATCTGGGGCCACCAGTGCGCGTACTCCCCAGCCTGCTCCAGCACGGCGAAGACGCGGGCGGGCGGGGCGTCGAGGTCCCACACGCTGCGGAAGCGGTAGCGGCTCCACCGGTCCCAGGGGTCGTGGCGCTCCGAGCGGCTGCGGTCCATGGTTCCAGTCTGGCCCGACCGGGGCCCCCGTATGCCCAGTTCACCCGGACCGTGCGTACTCACGGCACATCTGAGTACGCGCACCCATGTCCCGACCGCGTGACGGCCGCCACACTCCGCAGTATGAACACGCCTCTGCCGCCGGCCGAAGAGCTGGCGCTCATCGACCGTGAGCTGGCCCAACTCAATGCCCGGCGGCTGTACTTGCTGGGCCGCCGGGACTGGCTGCTGCGCCTGCCGGTCCCTCCCGTCTGGGCACCTCCCGGGCCCGCCGCACCGAACGCGTCCGCGCAGGAGGCCTCGGCCCCGAGCGCGCAGAACGTGCTGCTCACCCTGGGCGCGGTGCTGCTCGCGGTGGCCGCGCTGGCCTTCACGCTGCTGAGCTGGGGCTCCCTGGGGATCGCCGGGCGCTCGGCGGTGCTCGCCGCGGTGACGGCGGCGGCGCTGGCCGCCCCGGCGGTGCTGCTGCGCCGCGGTCTGCGGTCGACGGCGGAGTCGGTGGCGGCGGTCGGTCTGCTGCTGACGGTGCTGGACGCGTACGCGCTCTACGCGGTCGGGATGCCGGACACGGACGCCACCGCGTACGCCTCGGGGGCGGCGGCGGTGTTGGCGGCGGCGTGGGCGGCGTACGGCGCCGGGCTGCGGAAGCTGCGGATCCCGTTGCCGGCCGCGGTGCTGGCGGCGCAGTTCCCGCTGCCGCTGGCCGCGCTGGCGGCGCAGGCGGGGCCGCTGGAGATCGGCTGGGCGCTGCTGGCGACGGCGGCGCTGGACGCGGCCCTCACGCTGCGGATCCGGGTGGCGGCCGTCCCGGCGGCGGTGCTGGGCGCGGGGGCGCTGCTGACCGGCGTGACCGAGTCCTGGTCGGCGGGGTCGGCGGGCGGGGCACTGGCCCCGGCGGCGCTGCTGCTGGCGGGCGCCGCGCTCGGTACGGCGGCGGCCCGGCGGGAGCCGCGCGCCTGGGCGGCCGCGCTGGCGGGCGGCCTCGCGGCGGTGGTGGCCGTCGGCGGGGTGGCACGGCAGGGTCTGGATCCGGCCTGGACGGTGGTGGTGCACCTGCTGGTGGCGCTGCCGCTGCTGGCGGCCGTACGGGTCCCCGCGCTCCCGGCGCCGGTGCGGCGCGGGCTGGCCTGGGCGGGTGCGGTGGTGGCCGCCCTGGCGGCGCTGGCGGGCGCCTCGGCGGTGGCGCCCACCTTGCTGGCCCGGATCCGGGTGCTGAACGAGGTGTGGGCGGGGACCACCCCGGCCGCGGACCCGTACTGGCCGGGCGCGGCGGTCCCGGTGATCCTGCTGGTCACGGCGGGAGCCGCCGGGTGGCTGTCGAGGGCGCTGGCGCGGCCGGAGCCCGCGGGGGCGGCGGGGGTCCTGGCCTGGGCGGGGCTGTTCACGGCGCCCGAGCTGCTCGGGTTCCCGGTGGCGGCGGTGTTCGCGGCGCAGCTCGCGGTGACGGGGGCGGCGGGGGTCCTCGCCCTGCGCGCCACGGCACGCGGGGCCGGGATCGTGGCGGCCGGATGCGCGCTGGTCGGCGCCGCGAACGTGTCCCTGGGCGCGCTGGACGGCCGGGCGGCCACCTTCGCGGTGTGGGGCGTGCTGGGGGCGTGCTGCGCGGCGGGGGCGGCGTACGGGACCGCCGCGCGCCCGATCCGGTCCGGGGCGGCCGTGTGCGCCGTCGGGTACGCCACGGCGCTCCTGGCCGCGTCGGGGGCGGCGGCGGACCTGGCGGTGGTCTGGTGGGCGCTGCCGGTGCTGGCGGTCCCGGCGGCGGTGGCCGCGCTCGGGCCGCGGCTGGGCGGTGTGCGGGTGCCCGCCGAGATCGCGGCGGCCGTGTCCGGGCTGCTGGCGCTGGCCCTGTCGGCGGGCCGGACGGGGACCCTGGCGCTGGTCCTGGCGCTGGCCGGGGTGATCTGTGCGGGGGCGGCGGTGCGCGAGGACCGGCGGGTTCCGGCCGGCTGGGCGGCGGGCGCGCTGTTCGTGGCGGCGACCTGGGTCCGGCTGGCCGACTCCGGGGTCACGACCCCGGAGGCGTACACACTGCCGGTGACGGTGCCCGCCCTCGCGGTGGGGCTCCTGCGGCGGCGCCGGGACCCGCGGGCCTCGTCGTGGACGGCATACGGACCGGGCCTGGCCGCGACCCTGCTGCCGAGCCTGCTGGCGGTCCTGGGCGGCTCTCCGGCCGGGATCGGGCACTGGCTGCGCCCGCTGCTGCTGGGTCTGGCCGCGCTGGCGGTGACCCTGGCGGGCGCCCGGCGGCGGCTCCAGGCTCCGCTCGTGCTGGGCGGGGCGGTGCTGGCGGCGGTGGCGCTGCACGAGCTGGCCCCGTACGTGGTGCAGGTCGCGGGCGCGCTCCCGCGCTGGGTGCCGCCGGCCCTGGCCGGCCTGCTGCTGCTCGCGGTGGGGGCGACGTACGAGAAGCGGCTGCGCGACGCCCGGCGCCTGCGGGACGCCCTCGGCCGCCTCCGCTGACGCCGCCGAGCCCCTGAGGGTGCGGAAACGCCAGAGGCCCGGAGACTGTGAAAGTCTCCGGGCCTCTGGTCCGGGTGGGCGATACTGGGTTCGAACCAGTGACCCCTTCGGTGTGAACGAAGTGCTCTCCCACTGAGCTAATCGCCCGGACGCACCGCAAACATTACCGCATGTCAGCGGTGCTCCGTGACCATCACTGGTCCTTGAGGTTCCAGGGCAGGACGAGCCCGTACTTCCACAGGTAGAAGCCGATCAGCGCGCCCGCGATGACGAGGCCGACGCTGGTCAGGATGATGTTGCGGCGGCGGACCTTCGGGTCGAGCGCCTTCTGCGCGGCCTCGGTGACCTTGCGCTTGGTCCAGCGCAGCACGAGGTGCGCCCACGCGAACTCGGTCGCCCAGATCGCCAGGCCCGCGAAGATCGCGACCCAGCCGGGGCCGGGCAGCACGAGCATCGCGACGCCGGCGGCGATGACGGCCAGGCCGACGACGAAGACGCCGACCTGCCAGCTCAGGTGCAGGCTCCGGCGCGCCTTGATGAAGGCCGGCGCCTTGGATACGTGCGGCGCCGGTTCCACGGCTTCGCTGGTGGATTCGTCGGCTGTGGACTCGTCGGCCCCGCGGTCACTCCCCGTATTCATGGGGTCGAATCTACCGGAGCCGGAAGCACACGTGAATGGTGGTTTGGATCCGCCGTACGAGGGACCCAGAGGTCCGCAAAACGGTCAGAGGGGTTTACAACGGCACCGTAGGTGGCATGTCGATTTCGCCGACGTGCGAATCCCCGAGCGCACACTGAGCGAAAGGCCCTGGCGCTTATGAACACCACGGTCAGCTGCGAGCTGCACCTGCGCCTCGTTGTGTCGAGCGAGTCCTCACTGCCTGTTCCCGCGGGCCTGCGGTATGACACGGCCGACCCCTACGCCGTGCACGCCACCTTCCACACCGGCGCCGAGGAGACGGTCGAATGGGTATTCGCCCGCGACCTCCTCGCGGAGGGCCTCCACCGGCCCACCGGTACCGGCGACGTCCGCGTCTGGCCGTCCCGCAGCCACGGTCAGGGCGTCGTCTGCATCGCCCTGAGCTCACCGGAGGGAGAAGCACTGCTCGAAGCACCCGCCCGAGCACTCGAGTCGTTCCTCAAGCGGACGGACGCCGCGGTCCCACCCGGGACCGAACACCGGCACTTCGACCTCGACAAGGAGCTCTCCCACATCCTGGCCGAAAGCTGAGCCAGCCCCAACGAGTGACTGACCGCCCGGCACCGTCCGACTCGGGGCGACGGTGTGGGCCGGACAACCACATACGGCACGGCCGGCGCTGTTCTCGCGGGAGCCACCCGCGTGGACGGCGCCGGTGTGCGTGGGCACCCCCCTTTGGAGGGACCCGCTAGAGTCGGCCCCCAGCGACGGCACAGGACCGTCGTCGCAGGCCCGGCCCCTGAGGGAGACCCCGTGCAGATCCCCCACGACACCCGTCGCGCGCTCGACGTCGTCGTCGCGCTGGTGAACACCGCGGCCGAGACGGACCAGCCCGACGGACTTTCGGACATCAGCGCGCTGCGCGGCTTCGTCCACGAGTACTCGATCAGCGACGTCGGCGAGCTCGGCGCCCGCGACCTGGCCGGCGTACGGACCGTGCGCGGCAAGTTCGCCCAGGTCTTCGCCGCGCCGAACTCCCGTGCGGCGGCCGTACTGATCAACGAGCTGGTGGCGACGGCCGGCACCACTCCGCAGCTGACCGACCACGACGGCTACGACTGGCACGTCCACTACTTCGCGCCCGGCGCCTCGGTCGGCGACCACCTGGCGGCCGACGGCGGCATGGCGCTGGCCTTCATCGTGGTCTCCGGCGAGACGGAACGGCTGCGCCGCTGCGAGGCCCCGGACTGCCGGCGCGCCTTCGTGGACCTTTCCCGGAACCGCTCGCGCCGCTACTGCGACAGCCGGACCTGCGGGAACCGGCTGCACGTGGCGGCGTACCGGGCCCGGCGCAAGTCAGAGCAGGAAGAGGTCGTGCACGGCGGCGAGCAGCAGCAGGGTGCCGATCACCGCTAGGAAGATCATCAGGGGTGGCTGGGAGAGCGCGAAGAGACAGCCTCTCGGCTCCTCGGGGACGGGCGTCGGGACCGGCGTCGGAACGGGCACCGACGGCTCACTCTGCGATGTGTCGAGCATGTCGGGCCGATGATGGCGCAGCGCACCGCCATCCGTGTCCCAACACGCCAAGATCGGGGCGGTAGTTCGCCCGATCTTGTGGACCTGGCGCTCCCCGGGTCGGTCGCGGTCAGATGCCGTGCTTCTTGAGGATGGCCTCGATGTCGGAGAAGTCCTCCCCGCCGTCGGCGGCCTGCGGCTTCCGGCGCGCGGCGGGCTGGGGGCGGGACCCGGCGCCGGCACCGAGGGACGGCGCGGACGCGGCCGGGGCGACGGCCTCCTGCGCCGGGCCGGCCTGGACCGCCTTGCCGCGGCCGCGGCGCTCGATGGCCCGGGTGGTGACGAAGAGCAGCCAGGCCAGCGCCAGCAGTCCGAAGCCGGCCCAGACGGTCGGCTTGAAGACCATCCCGGACACCCACTCCACGACGCCCGTCATCACGAGGCCGACGGGCACCAGCGCGTACGCGGCGATCCGCGCGGCGGTCAGGAAGCGCTTGCGGTAGGCGGTCAGCGCGGCGATGCCCAGGCCCGCCGCGGACACCGCGGAGAAGATGGTCTCGGCGAGCATGCGGTCCTCCAGGAGTGGGCGGTCTGTCCCTATCCATCCTGCACCGGCCCCCGCCGCGGCGGCCAGGTCCACGGGCTCCCTCAAGCCGATCTCCGGGACATCTCCGGGTCCGCCTCCTCCCCAGGTCCCGGTCGGCCACGGGTTCGGGGGCTGGGAGACTGTCCGCATGACCGATTCCGTGATCCTCGACGTCTGGTGCGAACTGCAGTGCCCGGACTGCCACAGCGCCCTGGACGACGTACGCGCCCTGCGGGCCCGCTACGGCGACCGGCTGGACATCCGGCTGCGCCACTTCCCCCTGGAGAAGCACAAGCACTCCTTCGCCGCGGCCCAGGCCGCCGAGGAGGCCGTGGAGCAGGGTCAGGGCTGGCCCTACGCGGAAGCCGTGCTGGCGCGCACCGCGGAGCTGGCCGAGCGCGGCGAGCCGGTGCTGCTGGACGTGGCGCGTGAACTGGGCCTCGACGTCGAGGAGTTCGACACCGCCCTGATCGACGGACGGCACATCCTGATCGTCGACGCCGACCAGGCCGAGGGCAAGGCCATCGGCGTGACCGGCACCCCGACGTACGTGATCGACGGCGAGCGCCTGGACGGCGGCAAGAGCCAGGACGGGCTGCGCGCCCGCATCGAGGAGATCGCCGACCGCCTGCTGGCCTCCTAGATCAGCTCCTTCGCGTAGTTGAAACCGGTCGGCCGGTAGCCGAGGGACTCGTAGAGCCTGAGGGCCGGGGTATTGCCGGTGAAGACGTGGAGGCCCAGCACGCGGTGTCCCTCGGCGAGGGCCGTGCGTTCGGCGAGGAGCATCAGGTGGCGGCCGTGGCCCCGGCCCCGGTGCTCGGCATCGACCAGGACGTCGAAGACGTACGCGTCCCCGCCGAGCGGCGCGAGCCAGAGGGTGCCGACCGGGGTGCCGGCCGCCTCCAGGACGCGGAGGGCGACTCCGGGGGTGGCCGGGCCCTGCGGCAACTGGCTGTCGTGGTCGGCCGCCGACTTGGCGTGGGCGGCTTCCGCCGACAGGCCGCGGCTGATCCAGCTCTCGGCGTAGGCCTCCTTCGCCCGGGCGAGCCAGACCTCGTACTCGACGCCGGTCATCGGGCGGCCGACGACCCCCTCGGGCAGTACGGGCGGCTCGGCCGGCAGGTCCTTGGCCATGTTGCGGCTGTACTCGGCGTACCCGAGGGCCTCGGCCATGCGCAGCCCGCCCGGCGAGTCGGCCGGGACGGAGACCCGGACCCGGCGGCAGCCCCACCCGCGCAGGACCTCCTCGGCGGCCAGCGCCCCGACGGTCGCACGGCCGCGCCGCCGGTCGGGCTCGTCGACGGCCAGATCGCGGATCTCCCCGACCGTCGGCCCGAAGGGGGTGTCGGAGGCCAGCAGCAGCGCGCCGACGCGCCTGCTGTTGACGCGGATCTCGTACGGGCGCGTCCGCGCCCCGTCGCTGCTCTGCTGAAGCGGACCGCTCGGCCGCAGGGTGGTGGTCATCAGTCGAGTTCTACCCGCCCCACAGCCCGAACGACAGGGGTCAGGGGTCGATGCCCTCGGCGGAGCGGGCGTCGAAGAGCCGCATCGCCTCGGCCGTGACCGGCCCGGGGGCGGTGGCGAGCTCGCGCCCGTCGATCCGTACGACCGCCTGGACGTCGCGCAGCGAGGAGGTCAGGAAGACCTCCTCGGCCTGTGCCAGCACGTCGAACGGCAGGTCGGTCTCCTTGGCTCCGGACCACTCGACGACGAGGGCCCGGGTGATGCCGGCGAGGCAGCCGGAGGCCAGAGGCGGGGTGTGCAGCTCCCCGTCGAGCACGACGAACACGTTGGAGCCGGTGCCCTCGCAGAGCCGCCCGACGGTGTTGGCGAGGAGCGCCTCGGAGGCCCCGGCCCGGTGGGCGGCGGCGAGCGCGACGACGTTCTCGGCGTACGAGGTGGTCTTCAGGCCGGCGACGGCGGAGCGCTCGTTGCGGACCCAGTCCACCGTGACGACGGCGGTGGTGTCGGGGCGGCGGGGGGTCTCCGCGACGGCGGCGATCAGCGTGGGCCCGGATTCGCCGCGGTCGGAGCCGAGCGGGGAGACGCCTCCGGTGTAGGTGACGCGCAGCCGGCCGCGCTCCATCGGGTTGGCCTCCAGGACGGCCGCGCAGGCCCGGCGCACCTCGTCGAGGTCGGGGTCCGGCAGGCCGAGGCCGCGGGCCGAGCGGGTCAGCCGCTCCAGGTGGCGGGTGAGGGCGAAGGTCCGGCCGTGCTCCGCCTTGAGCGTCTCGAACACGCCGTCACCCACGGTCAGCCCGTGGTCGAAGACGGACACCTTCGCCCCGTCGACGTCCCGCAGTGCTCCGTCGAGCCAGATTCTCACCGTACGGTCCCTCCGCTCATCCCGTTCGTCCCCTGGGTGCCGGTGACCTCAGGGGTGGTGCCCGACGCTACCCGCAGCAGGCGGGCGGCCTTCAGCTCGGTCTCCGCCCACTCGCGATCGGGGTCGGAGCCCCAGGTGATCCCGGCGCCGGTGCCGAAGAGCAGGCGGGGGCCGCCGGGGGCCTCGCGGTCGATCCAGAAGGTGCGGATGCCGACGGCGAGCTCGGCGGTGCCCTGGTCGGCGTCGACCCAGCCGATGCCCCCGCAGTAGGGCCCGCGCGGGGCGGTCTCCAGGGCCTCGATGATCCGCAGGGCGGAGGATTTGGGCGCGCCCGTGACGGAGCCGGGCGGGAAGGTGGCGGCGAGCAGCTCGGGCCAGCCTGCGCCGTCGGCGAGCTGTCCGCTGACGGTGGAGACGAGGTGGACCAGGCCCGGGTGCTCCTCGACGGCGCACAGCTCGGGGACGGTGACGGAGCCGGTGGCGCAGACCCGGCCGAGGTCGTTGCGCACGAGGTCCACGATCATCACGTTCTCGGCGTGGTCCTTGGGCAGCAGGTCGGCGACGGTGCGGCCGGTGCCCTTGATGGGGCCGGAGTCGATGCGGCGGCCGGTGCGGCGCAGGAACAGCTCCGGGGAGGCGGTGGCGATCTCCACGCCGTGGGCGGGCAGCCGAATCGTTCCTGCATAGGGCGCCGGGTTGCCGCGCGCGAGCAGTGCGGTCAGGGCGTCGACATCGGCGCCGTCCGGGTCGGGCAGGGGCGCGGACAGCACGCGGCAGAGATTGGCCTGGTACACCTCGCCCGCGGCGATGTACTCGCGGACGCGGCGGACACCGGCGACGTACTCGGCCCGGTCGAGCGAGGAGGTCCACTGGTCGGCATCGGGGCCGCGCCAGGCGCCGGGGACGGGCGCCGGCACGGGGTCGGGGCGTATGTCCCCGAAGCGCGCGCAGACGAGCCGGCCTTCGAAGTCGGCGGCCACCGCCCAGAAGCCGGTGGAGTCGAGGGCACCAGGGTCGCTGGTGACGTCTCGGAGGTCGGTCGCGAGGAGGCCGCCGAAGCGGGCCATGGGAGGCAGGTCGTGCACGGCTGCGAGTCTATGACCGGTGACGCGGCGGCGCCGGTGAGGTGACCGGCGGGTGACCGGTGGTGATCGAGCGGCAGCACGCTGCGGAAACGCGTTTTTGAGCTGGCCCGGGAATCCGCTAGAGTTCAACACGTCGCCAGGGAGCGAAGGGGCAAAACCCCGGAGCGAACACGGTGACCTGCGGACGTAGCTCAGTTGGTAGAGCACCACCTTGCCAAGGTGGATGTCGCGAGTTCGAGTCTCGTCGTCCGCTCGAAGTGGGGGATCTCTTCCCGATGACCCCCCGCAGCTCCATGGTGGAGTGGCCGAGAGGCGAGGCAACGGCCTGCAAAGCCGTCTACACGGGTTCAAATCCCGTCTCCACCTCCAAGGACGATTAGCTCAGCGGGAGAGCGCTTCCCTGACACGGAAGAGGTCACTGGTTCAATCCCAGTATCGTCCACTGGTCCGCAAGGATCCCCGCGCGATTAGCTCAGCGGGAGAGCGCTTCCCTGACACGGAAGAGGTCACTGGTTCAATCCCAGTATCGCGCACGCAGTATCATGCACCACCTGCTTGACCTGCGGTTACGCACCGTAGTCCCGCGCGATTAGCTCAGCGGGAGAGCGCTTCCCTGACACGGAAGAGGTCACTGGTTCAATCCCAGTATCGCGCACCACCCGGAAGCCCCGGCCGTCTCGACGGCCGGGGCTTCCGTCGTTCCTCGGGCCGGGCTCAGGAGGAGAAGAGCATCCGGCCGAAGCCGCCGCGGTGGTGGTGGCCGTGACCGTGGCCGTGACCGCCGTGGTGCGGGGCGCCCCAGGCGGGGGCCGGGGCCGCGTGCTGGGCCGGGTAGGGCGCCGGGGGCGCGGCGGGCGGGGGCACCTGGCCGTACTGGGCGGTGTACTGGGACTCCAGGCGGGTCAGCGCCTCCAGCTCGCCGTAGTCGAGGAAGATGCCGCGACAGCCGCTGCACTGCTCGATCTGGACACCGTTGCGGTTGTAGGTGTGCATCATGGCGTGACACTTCGGACACTGCATGCCGGTTCAACTCCTCGCCGTCGACGTAGCCACCGGATGCATGCCCGGCGGCGGGAAACTCACCCTACGACGGAGGCCCGGACTCCAAGTCGGCCGGGAGCCCGGCTATTCGGACACAGGCGTCCACCATCAGCCGCTCCACGTCGTCGAGTCGGCGGCCCGACCCGGCGGCCTTGGCCAGGGCCAGGGCGGCCGTCTGTACGGTGAGCGCGCGGGCGGCGAGGTCGAGTTCCGGCCAGGGGTCGGAGCCGGGCGGACCGGCGGCCGGGCCGCCGACGGCGCGGTAGGCGTCGAGGAAGCGCAGCCAGGTGCCGGTGTCGAGCAGCCCCGCGGCGTACCAGGCGGCGGGGCGGGCGAGGTCCCAGGCGGGGGTGCCGAGGCCGAGGTCGTCGACGTCGATGAGGAGCCAGGGCCCCGCCGGGGCGGGATGCCGGACCAGCTGCCCGAGGTGCAGGTCCCCGTGGCACAGCGCCCCGCCGGCGGGCGCCTCGGCTTCCCCGCGCGCCCAGGCGGGCAGCGTGCGGGCGGCGGCGCGTACGGCACGGGCGTCGGCGCGTGTGGCGGCGCCTTCGACTCGTTCCACGAGTTCGACGCCTTCGGGGACTTCGGGGACTTCGGGGACTTCGCCGGTGGTGTCCGGCAGCGCCCGCGCGAGGCGGCGCAGGGCGCGGGCGACCTTGGCCGGGCCGCGCATCGGCGGGACCGGGCCCGGGAGTCCGTCGAGCGGTGTCCGGTGCAGGGCCGCGAGCAGCCGGGCGGCCTCCTCCCAGGGCGCGTCCTCGGGGCGTTCCGGGTCCACGGGGGTCCCGTACGGCCAGAGGGAGACGGGCCGCCCGTGGACGGAGCCGCAGCCGGCCCGCAGCGGTGGCAGCAGCACACCTGCCAGCGCCCGGTCCCCGGCGATCCGCACCCGTACGGCGAGGCCCTCGCGGTCGGCGTCCTCGGCGTGCGCCTTGGCCACGGCCGGCCCGCAGCGCACCACGGTCCCGTCGTCCCGGTCGGCGAGGACCGCATACGGCTCCCCCGCTCCCGGGCCGCCCGCGGCGGCGTACGCGGCGAGGGCGGCGGGCAACGGCACGGTCATGGGAACCCCCGGGTCGGACGGGCCGGTCCGGCCCCGGAGCACATGCAAGCACGGGTGGGCCCGTACGGGGAAAGGAGGGAACGAACAAAAAGGGTGCTGCCCGTGCGACTCCCCAGTCGCACGGGCAGCACCCTTCACCTGCCGTCCGTTGTCGCTCCCCCGTCCCCACGGGGTTCGACAGGCCGATGTCCCGGCCCGGGCCGCTCTCCCGGACCTGGGGCGCCGCTCAGCGCCCCAGCATCATGCCCACGGACGACGCCTGTGCCGCGACCTGCTCGAAGCCTCCGAAGAGGAAGAGCAGGAGGGCGGCCAGGGGGAGCACCATCGCCGCGGCCACCAGCGGGTGGCGCGTACCGGACTCATGGCCGTTGAACGCGAATGCCTTGCGTCCCTGCCGTGCGATGTCCGCCATGGTCCTCTCCCTGTCGTTTGGCAGCGGCGGGCTTGTGACCTCGGGGACGAGTGCGCCACCCGCCGCTTGTCTTCAACACTAGGCGGGCGGAAGGCCCCTGGCCTCATGCCCTCGTACCCCTTGCCGGGCCTCCAGGAGGATGACGGCATCCACCCCGCGTACTCCCCTGGGTGGAGACCGCTCGCCCGTTGTAGGGGTCTTCCCGGAGGGGGTCACCGGAGCGTAGTGACTTCGCTCACTTCCGTCACTCCCTGTTCCTGCGTGTCCGCGGGCAGGCTGTCGGCAAGATCGACTCGGGTGTGGGGCGTGCGCGGGCGCACGCGACCGGGCCGGGGGCCCGGTAGCTGCACCAATCCCCTTTCCGGGAGGGCTGGTTGGCCGCCCGCGAGAGGGGTTCGCCGGCACCCTGCGGCAGTGCTGAAAGACCCTCAAGTGTGCTGTGCCGCACTGACAATCGAATCTCCCGGCGAGGGCGCGGCCTCTGAGCGCGCATGCCGGATCGTCCGTAAGCTGTGCCACGTCAACAGGACGACCGGTCAGCGGGGTGGACATGGCGATGATGCGGCTCCGGCGCGAGGACCCGCGTGTCGTCGGCTCGTTCAGACTGCACCGACGGCTCGGCGCCGGCGGCATGGGTGTGGTCTACCTGGGATCCGACCGGCGCGGGCAGCGCGTCGCGCTCAAGGTCATCCGGCCGGATCTGGCCGAGGACCAGGAGTTCCGCTCCCGGTTCGCCCGCGAGGTGTCCGCCGCCCGGCGGATCCGGGGCGGGTGCACCGCGCGCCTGGTGGCGGCGGACCTGGAGGCCGAGCGGCCGTGGTTCGCCACGCAGTACGTGCCCGGGCCCTCCCTGCACGACAAGGTGGCCGAGGAAGGCCCCCTCACGGCCGCGCAGATCGCCGCGATCGGCGCCGCGCTCTCCGAGGGCCTCGTCGCCGTGCACGAGGCGGGCGTCGTCCACCGCGACCTCAAGCCCTCGAACATTCTTCTCTCCCCCAAGGGCCCGCGGATCATCGACTTCGGGATCGCCTGGGCCACCGGGGCGAGCACCCTCACCCACGTGGGAACGGCCGTCGGCTCCCCCGGCTTCCTGGCGCCCGAACAGGTGCGCGGCGCCGCCGTCACCCCCGCCACGGACGTCTTCGCCCTCGGTGCCACCCTCGCCTACGCGGCGACCGCGGACTCGCCCTTCGGGCACGGCAGTTCCGAGGTCATGCTGTACCGGGTGGTCCACGAGGAGCCGCACCTGCAGGGGGTTCCGGACGCGCTCGCGCCCCTCGTACGGGCCTGCCTGGCCAAGGACCCCGAGGACCGGCCCAGCACGCTCCAGCTGTCGATGCGGCTCAAGGAGATCGCGGCCCGCGAGGCGCAGGGGCTGCCCGAGGGGCGCCCGCCGGCGCAGCGCGCCCGCACCGAGCGGCCTGCGGGTCGGCCGGCGGAGGACTCCGCCACGTACGCCGACCAGCGCACGGAGCGCCGTACGCGCGGCGACACCACTCCGCGGGCCCAGGGCGGGCCGCCCTCGCGGCCCTCGTCCTCCCGCACCCCGCGCACCCCCGGGGGGCCCTCCTCCCGGCCGACCGCGGGGCGTACGGGCGGCCGCCCGGCCCCCCGGACGACGGGGACGGGGCGGCGCCCTTCGCGGCCGGACCCGAAGCTGATGCGGCAGCGGCTGATCGTGTTCGTCGTGGTGACGCTGATCGTGGCGCTGGGCATCGCGGCGGCCCAGAAGTTCTGACGGGGGGAACTACGCGGTCTCGCGGCCCTGGGCCACCGCGTAGAAGGCGACGGCCGCGGCCGCGCCCACGTTCAGGGAGTCCACGCCGTGCGCCATGGGGATGCGCACCCATTCGTCGGCGGCGACCAGCGCCTGCGTGGACAGTCCGTCGCCCTCGGCGCCGAGCATCAGCGCGACCCGCTCCAGGGACTGGGGCGCGGCCACGTCGATCGGCGAGGCCTTCTGGTGCGGGGTCAGGGCGAGCAGCTTGAAGCCGGCCTCCCGGACCGAGTCCAGGCCCTTGGGCCAGGCGTCCAGACGGGCGTAGGGGACGGAGAAGACCGCGCCCATGGAGACCTTCACCGAGCGGCGGTACAGCGGGTCCGCGCAGTCGGGCGACAGCAGCACCGCGTCCATGCCGAGGGCGGCGGCGCTGCGGAAGATGGCCCCGATGTTGGTGTGGTCGTTGACCGCTTCCATGATGACCACGCGGCGGGTCGTGGCGAGGAGCTCCTCGGCCGTCGGCAGCGGCTTGCGCTGCATGGAGGCGAGGGCGCCGCGGTGCACGTGGTAGCCGGTGACGCGCTCGGCGAGCTCGGGGCTGACCGCGTAGACCGGGGCCGGGAGCTCGTCGATGACGTCGCGCATGACGTCGACCCACTTGGCGGAGAGCAGCATCGAGCGCATCTCGTACCCGGCGTCCTTGGCACGTCTGATGACCTTCTCGCCCTCGGCGATGAAAAGGCCTTCCGCGGGCTCGCGCCTGCGCCGGAGTTCGACGTCGGTCAGGCCCGTGTAGTCGCGCAGGCGCGGGTCGTCGGGGTCTTCGACGGTGATGAGATCAGCCACAGGGTGATACTGCCTTGTCCTGGGTGTGAAGCCAACGGCCTGTCAGGCGCTGGTGGTGGGGGGAGTTCCGTTGACCGCGACGACGTCACCGATGACGATGACCGCGGGCGGCCGGACCTCCTGTGCCCGGACCGTCTCGCCGACCGTGGCGAGCGTGGCGTCCACGCGGCGCTGGGTGGCGGTGGTGCCCTCCTGGATGACCGCGACGGGGGTCTCGGCGGAGCGGCCGTGGCGCACGAGCGCCTCGGCGATCAGGCCGATCTTGTCGACGCCCATCAGGATCACCAGGGTGCCGGTGAGCTTGGCGAGGGAGGCCCAGTCCACCAGGGAGCGCGGATCGTCGGGTCCGACGTGGCCGCTGACCACCGTGAACTCGTGCGCCACGCCGCGGTGGGTGACGGGGATGCCGACGGCGCCGGGCACCGAGATGGAGCTGGAGATGCCGGGCACGACGGTGCAGGGGATTCCCTCCTGCGCGAGCGCCTGGAGCTCCTCCATGCCGCGGCCGAAGACGTACGGGTCCCCGCCCTTGAGCCGGACCACGGCCTTGCCGGCCTTGGCGTGCTCGATCAGCGCGTTGTTGATGGCCTCCTGGGCCATGAACCGGCCGTACGGGATCTTCGCGGCGTCGATGACCTCGACGTGCGGCGGGAGCTCGTCGAGCAGGTCGCGGGGGCCGAGCCGGTCGGCGATGACGACGTCGGCCTCGGCGAGCAGGCGGCGGCCGCGCACGGTGATGAGGTCGGGGTCTCCGGGACCGCCGCCGACGAGGGAGACGCCGGGCGTGTGGGCGCGGGCGGCCGTGAGGGTGCCGTTGCGCAGCCCCTCGACGACCGCGTCCCGGACGGCGGCGGAGCGGCGGGGGTCGTTGCCGCTCAGCACGGCGACGGTCACGCCCTCCACTCGGCCGGTGGCCGGGGTCCAGGCGGTGGCGGCCTCGGCGTCGTCGGCACGGACGCACCAGACCCGCTCGCGCTCGGCTTCGGCGGAGGCGCGGTCGTTGGCCTCGCGGTCCCGGGTGGCGATGAGGGCGTACCAGGCGCCGACCAGGTCGCCGTCCTCGTAGCGGCGGCGCTCCCAGCGGATCTCGCCGGTCTCGGCCATGGCGTCCACGGAGGGGGTGGCGGAGGGGGAGACGAGCAGGACGTCGGCGCCGGCCGCGACGAGCGCGGGGAGGCGGCGCTGGGCGACCTGTCCGCCGCCGATGACGACGACGCGGCGGCCGGCGAGTCGAAGTCCTACGGGGTAGGCGGGGGTGTCGGCCATGGCGGTTGCGGCTCCCTGGTGCGGCGGTGGATCTGCGGGGCCGCTGCGGCGCTGGAGCGGCTGGTTGACGTGGGGTTTTCCGGTGTCCGGCTCCACGATACGACCCGGGGGGTCGGGGGTGCGGGTCGGGGCTTGGCTGTCGCCCGGCCTCCTGGGGCTCCGCCCCAGACCCCGCGCCTCAAACGCCGGCGGGGCTGGGTTTGTCCCCCCGGGCGGGGTCGGCCGTGCGGGCTGGTTTTCGCCGGGGCTGGGTTTGTCACCCTGGTCGGGGTCGGCCAGGTGGGTTTGTTCCGCCGGGGCGGGGTCTTGACCGTTCGGGCCGGTCCGCGGGGTCCCTCCGGGACGACTCCTCGTCCTCGCGCACTATGCCTCGTCACTGGCGTGCTGCTTTGGTTGCGCGCTCGTCCTGCGGGGACGTCCCTGCGCGCCCCCGCTCCCCCCGCAGGCCCAGGGGCCCGGTGCACGGGGAGTCGATTCGAAGCCCGCACCCGGGCGGGGCCGGAGTGGGGGTTGGGGTGGGGGCCCGCAGGAGGGTCCCCGCAGGACGAGCGCGCAACCGGGGCTTACGCCACGAAGGGGTGGCTTCGTGCGCGAGGACGAGGAGACACTCCGGAGGGGCACCGCCCCAACCCCCACTCCGGCCCCGCCCGCGGGGCACAAACCCAGCCCCGCCGGCGATTGAGGCGAACCACCGGCCGAAGCCCCGGCGGCTACTTTTCGGTGACGCCCGCCGAGTCGAACGTGGCGACCTCGTGCATCGCGCGGGCCGCGCTCTGGACCAGCGGGAGGGCCAGCAGGGCGCCCGTGCCCTCGCCGAGGCGGAGGTCCAGGTCGACCAGCGGGCGCAGGCCGAGCTTGTTCAGGGCCGCGACGTGGCCCGGCTCCGCGCTGCGGTGGCCCGCGATGCACGCGGACAGGGCCTCGGGGGCGATGGCGCGGGCCACCAGGGCGGCCGCGCCGGCGCTGACGCCGTCCAGGATCACCGGGGTCCGCAGGGAGGCTCCGCCGAGCAGGAGGCCGACGATCGCCGCGTGCTCCAGACCGCCGATGGCGGCGAGGACGCCGATCGGGTCGGCCGGGTCGGGCTGGTGGAGCTCCAGGGCGCGGCGGACGACCTCGACCTTGCGCGCGTGGGTCTCGTCGTTGATGCCCGTGCCGCGGCCGGTGACCTCCGCCGGGTCGACCCCGGTGAAGACCGAGATGAGGGCCGCGGAAACCGTGGTGTTCGCGATGCCCATCTCGCCCGTGAGCAGGGCCTTGTTGCCCGCCGCGACCAGGTCGCGGGCCGTCTCGATGCCGACCTCGATCGCGGCCACGGCCTCTTCGCGGGTCATCGCCGGGCCCACGGAGAGGTCGGCGGTGCCCGGGCGGACCTTCCGGGGAAGGAGGCCGGGGGTGGCGGGCAGGTCGCCCGCGACGCCGACGTCGATCACGCAGACCTCGGCACCGACCTGGTTGGCGAAGGCGTTGCAGACCGCCCCGCCGCCCAGGAAGTTGGCCACCATCTGCGTGGTGACCTCCTGGGGCCAGGGGGTCACGCCCTGGGCGTGCACGCCGTGGTCACCCGCGAAGATCGCGACCGCGGCCGGCTCCGGGATCGGCGGCGGGCAGACCCGCGAGAGGCCGGAGAGCTGCGCCGAGATGATTTCGAGCATGCCCAGGGCCCCTGCGGGCTTCGTCATGCGCTTCTGGCGTTCCCATGCCTCGCCCAGCGCCTTCGCGTCGAGCGGGCGGATGCTGGCGACCGTCTCCGAGAGCAGGTCGTGCGGCTCCTCGCCGGGCAGCGCGCGGCGCCCGTACGTCTCCTCGTGGACGACCCAGGAGAGGGGTCGGCGCTGGGACCAGCCCGCTTGGGCCAGCTCCGGCTCCTCCGGGAACTCGTCGACGTAGCCGACGCACAGGTACGCGACGACCTCCAGGTGCTCCGGCAGGCCGAGCGCGCGGACCATCTCGCGCTCGTCGAAGAAGCTGACCCAGCCGACGCCGAGGCCTTCGGCGCGCGCGGCGAGCCAGAGGTTCTCGACGGCGAGGGCCGAGGAGTACGGGGCCATCTGCGGCTGGGTGTGCCGGCCGAGGGTGTGGCGGCCGCCGCGGGTGGGGTCGGCGGTGACGACGATGTTCACCGGGGTGTCGAGGATGGCCTCGATCTTGAGTTCCTTGAACTGCTTGGCCCGGGCCTTGGGCAGCGAGTTCGCGTAGGCCTCGCGCTGCCGCTGGGCGAGCTCGTGCATCGTCCGGCGAGTTTCGGCGGAGCGGATGACGACGAAGTCCCAGGGCTGGGAGTGGCCGACGCTGGGCGCGGTGTGGGCCGCCTCCAGGACGCGCAGCAGCACCTCGTGCGGGATCGGGTCGGTACGGAAGCCCTTGCGGATGTCGCGGCGTTCGCGCATGACGCGCAGGACGGCCTCGCGCTCGGCGTCGTCGTACGCGGGCGCCGGCTCGCCCGCGGCGGGCTCGGCGTACAGGGTCTCGGCTTCGGCCGGGGCGGGCTCCGCCGGGGTCTCGGGCTCGGCCGCTGCGAGCGGCTCCGCCGCAACGGGCTCCGCGTGTACGGGCTCTGCCGGTGCGGCGGCGTCCGGGGCGGCCGGGGACTCGACGGGCTCTGCGAGCACCTCGGGAGAGGCCGGCTCCGCGAGTGCGGCGGCCTCCGGCTCGGCCGGGATCCGAACGGGCTCGGCGAGCGCCTCGGGAGAGGCCGGCTCCGCCGGTACCTCCGGGACGGGCTGGTCCGCCGGCACGGCGGCTTCCGGTGCGGCCGGGGCCGGGACGGGCTCCGCGGGTGCCTCCGCCGCAGGGGCGTCGGCGGGCTGCACCACCGTTTCTGCGGGTGCGGGCACCGCGACCGGCTCGGGGGCCGGGACGGGCTCCACCGGGGCGGCCTCGGCGGCGAGGGGCTCCTGCGCCACGGGCTCGGCAGCGGGAACGACCGGCTCGGCGGCCGCGGCGGGCTCCGGGGCGGCCTCCGCGATCGGGGCATGGTCCGGGACGGGCTCGGCGGCCGGCACGGGCTCGGGGGCCGGGGCGGCCTGCGCGACCGGCTCGGGGGCGGAGAACGCGGCGACCTCCGGGACCGGCTCGGGAGCCGGGGCGGCATCCGCCGGCGGCTCGGCGGCCTGGGCCTGGGCGGCCTCCGCCGCCGGCTCCGGGGCCGGGACGGGCTCGGCGACCGGGGCGGCGACCGGGGCGGCGACCGGGGCCTGGGCCGGCTCCATGGCCCACGGCGCACCCGCCTGCGGCGGGATCTCGCTCAGCTGCGGTACGGGCGCCGCCAGGGCATCGGCACGCGGGACGTCCAGGTATTCGGGCCCGGTGGTCGGCGGACCGGCCTGGCGGACCGGCATCGGCGCCGCGGCAGGACCCCGGTCCGCGAGGGAGCGTACGAGTCCACCGGTGGCCTCGGGCACGGGCGGGCCCATGTGCAGCGGCCGCCGGACCGGCGCGGCCTGCGCGACGGGAACCGCGGGCGGAGGAACGACGAGCCCGCCGAGGTCGAGCGCGCCGGAGTCACGGCCGCCCGTCTCGTGCGCGCCCGCGCCGTAGGAGGGGAACTCGGGGTACGGGGCCGGTTCTGCGTAGGCCGCCGGAGCCTCGGGGTACGAGGGCTCGGTGCCGTACGGCGCGTCCGCGTAGGCCTGCGGCTCGACGGGGAAGGCGGGAGCCGGCGGGACGACCTGCGGGTCGCTCCACGAGCCCTGGCCGCTCGGCATGAGCAGCAGTTCCTCGTCCTCCGGCTCGGCCGGGTTGTCCACGAGGTCGTGGAAGGCGTAGCCGGGGGGCAGCGGCGGGGGCATCTGGAGCGGAGCGGGCATGCCCTGCTGATCCACCATGCCCGCGTTGTCCGGGTGACCCTCGCCCGGGACCTGGCCGGTGTCAGTCATGCGTACCCCTCGCCCATCGGTGTTGCCTCTTCGATCGCCCGGTCGCCCACAGGGCCCGCCGCGCGGAGTTGCCGTGCGGGTCTGCCGTGCGACGCGTTCGCCTCACCTGCGCCTGCGCGACAACCACTAAGCATTGTCGCGCCCGTTAGCCACCGTGGCGGCCATAACCGCCACGGTCCACTGTGGACTGCGCCACGTCGCGCGTCCCGCGGTGCCGTGATGCCCGAATCGTCCAGGGCAGTACGACGATCGGCCAGCCTACCCCGGCCCTCGGCTCAGCGGGTCACTGGGCGTTCAGCGGACAGGAGGAACACGACGGAACGGTCCTGTTCGGTCCAGGTGCGGGTGTCCAGGCCCACGGACTGGAGCAGCGCGCACTCGACGGCGTACCCGTGTTCGGTGAGTGCCCGGCCGATGGCTTCCGCCTCGTCGCGGGTGGAGGCGTGGCTGACGATCCGTTCGGGGCGGCGGTCGGCGACGGCGGCGACGACGGCCGCTCCTCCGCCGCCGACGCGGACGACGTCGGGTTCGGGCAGGTCCTCCAGTACGTGCGGTGCGCGCCCGGCGACGACCTGGAGCTGCACTCCTCGCTTGCGGGCGGCGGCAGTTACGCGTTCGCAGGCGTGCGGGTCGCTGTCGACGGCGATGACGGCGGCGCCGAGAGCGGCGGCGTCCACGGCGACGCCGCCGGAGCCTGCGCCGATGTCCCAGACGAGGTCGCCGGTGCGGGGGCCGAGCCGGGCGAGCTGTGCGGCCCGCAGTTGCGCGGACTCGCCCTCCCCCGTGTCGGCCTGGGGCCTGGCCCAGCCGCGGCCGGCGGGTCCGGGGGACTGGGCGGCGCTCTGGCCGAGCAGCCAGCCCGGGTCGGCGGCGGAGACCTGTCCCCCGCCGCCGATGACGATGACGACGTTGGGGTCGCGCCAGGTGTGGTCGGCGGCCTTGTCGGAGGTGAGGACGCTCACCTGTTCCTTGTCGGTGCCGAGTTCCTCGCAGACGACGAAGGTGCGGTGGACTCCTTCGAGGAGCAGGGCGAGTTCGGCGGGGCCGGCGCCGGGCGAGGTGAGGACGGCGACCTTGGCGTGGGCGCGGCAGACGTTGACGGCGCGGCGCAGGGTGCGCGGGTGGGCGACGACGACCTGGGCGTCGTCCCAGGGCATGCCGGCGCGGGCGAAGGCGGCGGCGACGGCGGAGACGGCCGGGACGACCTCGACCTCCAGGCCGTGCTCCGGGGCGCGCAGGGTGCGTACGACGCCGAAGAAGCCGGGGTCCCCGTCGGCGAAGACGACGGCGGTGCCGCGGTGGCCGGCGATGCGGCGCGCGGCGAGGCCCAGGCTGCCGAGGCGGATGCGTTCGGCGGTGGGCGGGACCTCGGGGAGCGCGAGGTGGTGGGCGGCGCCCGCCACGAGGGTGGCGGCGGAGAGCGCGGACCGGGCGGCCGCGGTCAGGGGCGAGCCGTCCCAGCCGATCACCGTGACCCGGTCTGCCATCGTCGTCGGTCTCCTGGGGTGGGGGCAGGCGAAGTTTTCGTCGGGGGGTCCGGCACGGTGAGACTACCTGGTCATCGGGTCAGTTCCAGTCGGCGCCGACGCGGTGGCCGTTCGCGTCGGCCCGCTGCTCGTAGCCGGTGTAGGCGTCGTAGCCGTCGTAGTCCCCGTAGCCTTCCGCGTCGTCGAGGTCCTCGGGGACGAGGCTCCAGACGATGAGGTCGGTGCGGGTGTCGGTCCAGGTGCCGTCGGCCGTCTGAGTGCGCACTATCCACGCGTTGCGCAGGACGCCTTCGCTGATGCAGCCGATCTTCTGGGCCACCTGCTGGGATGCGGTGTTGTCTGCGGCGGTGCGCAGTTCGAGGCGTTCGAAGGCCTGGTCGCGGAAGAGCCATTGGGCGACGGCGAGCACGGACTCGCTGGCGTAGCCCTCGCCACGGGCCCACGGGGCGGTGACGTAGCCGACCTCGGTGGCGCGGGTCCGCCAGTTGGTGTTCTGGAGGTGGACGATGCCGACGAGGCGCTGGGTGAGGAACTCGGTGACGGCGAAGACGATGCCGCGGCCCTCGGTTCGTTCGGCGTGCGAGGCCTCGGTGGCCCAGGCTCGGGCATCGGCGTGGGTGTAGGGGTGCGGTACGGAGGTCCAGGCGGTGACGTGCTCGTCGTTCATCATCTCGGTGAGCGCGGTGACGTCCTCTTCCTCGAAGGGGCGCAGCACCAGCCGGTCCGTGCTGATGGTGACGTCCGGGAAGGTGGTAGTCATGCGCAGCTCCATGCCTGAGACCGTGGTGCGACCGTGGTGCGATGCGACCGTGGTGCGGGACCGTTCCGTACGGGACCGTTTGTGCGGGTCGTAGGCCACAGCATGCAGCATCGGCCGGGGGATGTGCAGGGCCGGGTTGCCCGGAAGCGGGCAGACCTCGGCCCCGCACACCGACAGGGGTGTGCGGGGCCGTAGGGCCTGGCCGGACGGTGCGGGCCGGGTGGGTCAGGAGGCCGGGGTGCCGAAGGCCGGGATGACCGAGCCCTGGTACTTCTCCTCGATGAACTTCTTGACCTCGTCGGAGTTCAGGAGCTTGGCGAGCTTCTGGATCCGCGGGTCGTTCTGGTTGCCGTCCTTGACCGCGAGGAAGTTGGCGTACGGGTTGCCCTCGGCCTTCTCCAGGATCAGCGCGTCCTTGGCGGGCGAGAGGTTGGCCTCGATGGCGTAGTTGCCGTTGATGACGGCGGCGTCCACGTCGTTCAGGGCGCGCGGGACCGTGGCGGCCTCCAGCTCCTTGAACTCCAGGCCCTTCTTGTCGGTGATGTCGGACAGCTTGGCGGTGGTGCCGACACCCTCCTTGAGGGTGATGAGGTTGTTCGCGGCGAGCAGCTGGAGCGCGCGGCCCTCGTTGGTGGTGTCGTTGGGGACGGCGATGGTCTGGCCGGCCTTGATGTCCGTGAGGGCCTTGACCTTCTTGGAGTAGAGGCCGAGGGGCTCCAGGTGCACGTTCACGACGGGCACGATGTGCGTCTTGTTCTTCTTGTTGAAGTCGTCGAGGTACGGCTTGTGCTGGAAGTAGTTGCCGTCGACCTGGCCCTGCTCGGTGGCGGTGTTCGGCAGGACGTAGTCCGTGAACTCCTTGACCTCGAGCTTGAGGCCCTCCTTCGCCGCGAGCTTGTCCTTGACGAAGTTCAGGACGTCGGCGTGGGGGCTCGGGGAGGCCGCGATGACGAGCGGCTTGCTCTCGTCGGTCTTGCCGCCGTCGGCCTTGGTGGAGGACGGGTCCGAGGAGCTGCCGCAGGCGGTGAGGCCGAGGGCGAGCGCGGTGGCGGTGGCGGCGAGGGCGGTGAGCTTGATGTTCTTACGCACGAAGAGTGCCTTTCTTGCATTTACGGGGTGGTGGCCCAAGCACGACAAGTGCGGGCTTTCTGGTGGGAAAAGTCTTGTCAGCCCGGGGGCTGTCAGGCTGTCCGGCCGCGGCGGGCCAGGAGTCGAACCACGCCGTCGCCGATCAGCTGGATCACCGTGACGATGGCGACCAGGACGATGACGGTGGCGACCATGAAGCCGGTCTCGAAGCGCTGGAAGCCGTAGGTGATGGCCTTGGAGCCGAGCCCTTCGCCGCCGACGGCGCCGGCCATGGCGGAGTAGCCGACCAGGGTGATCACGGTCGTGGTGACACCGGCGATCAGGGAGGGCAGGGCCTGCGGCAGGAGCACCTTGCCGACCAGGGTGGGGATGCCGCCGCCCATGGACTCGACGGCCTCGATCAGGCCGTGGTCCACCTCGCGGACGGCGGTCTCGACGAGCCGGGCGAAGAAGGGGATGGCGCCGATGGCGAGCGGGACGATCATGGCGGTGGGGCCGATGAAGGTGCCGACGACCGCGGTGGTGACCGGGATGAGGAAGATCAGCAGGATGATGAACGGCAGCGAGCGGCCTATGTTCACGATCACGCCGAGGACCTTGTTGAGCGGCCGGTTCTGGAGGAGGCCGCCCTTGTCGGTGAGGACCAGCAGGATGCCGATGGGCAGTCCGCCCAGGACGGTCACCAGGGTGGACCACAGCACCATGTAGAGGGTGTCGTAGGTGCCCTGGGTGAGCAGGGGCTGCATCTCGGACCAGGTCACTTCGCACCATCCTTGACCAGCGCGGCCAGTTCGTTGTCGATCCCGTCGGCTTCGTCGGCCTCGTCGATGACGTCGACCTGGAGGCCCTGCTCGCGCAGGAAGCCCACGGGTACGACGTTGTCCTCGAAGCGGCCCGGCAGCTCGATGCGCATGCGGCCGATCTGGCGCCCTGCGACGGTGTCCATCGCGGCGCCGAGGATCGAGATGTCGATGTTGTACGTCCGCGAGAGCTGCGAGATGACCGGCTGGGCCGCCGCCTCACCGTGGAAGGTGACGTCGACGACGGTCCGGTCGGGGCCGGTGGCGGCGCCGGTGACCGGGAAGAGTTCGCCGGCGAGCTCGGAGCCGGGGGTCGCGAGCAGTTCGGCGACGGTGCCGGACTCGATGATCCGGCCCCGCTTCATCAGGGCGGCCGAGTCGCAGACGGACTTGACCACGTCCATCTCGTGCGTGATCAGCAGCACGGTGAGGCCGAGCTGCTGGTTGAGGTCGCGCAGCAGCCGGAGGATGGAGCGGGTGGTCTCGGGGTCCAGGGCGCTGGTGGCCTCGTCGGACAGGAGCACCTTGGGGTCGCCGGCCAGGGCGCGGGCGATGCCGACGCGCTGCTTCTGGCCGCCGGAGAGCTGGGTGGGGTAGGCCTTGGCCTTGTCGGCGAGGCCGACCAGGTCGAGGAGTTCCAGGGCCTTGCGGGAGCGCTCGCGGCCGGAGACGCCGAGGATCTCCAGGGGCAGCTCGATGTTGGCCTGGACGGTGCGCGAGGACAGCAGGTTGAAGTGCTGGAAGACCATGCCGATGCGGCTGCGGGCCTCGCGGAGCTCCTTGCCGGCGCGGCGGCCGCGGCCGGCCAGCGCGGTGAGGTCGACTCCGTCGACCGTCACGGTGCCGGTGGTGGGGCGCTCCAGCAGGTTCACGCAGCGGATCAGGGAGGACTTGCCGGCGCCGCTCTGGCCGATGACTCCGTAGACCTCGCCCTCGCGGACGTGGAGGTCCACGCCGTCCAGGGCGGTGACCTCGCGGCCACGGGACTGGTAGACCTTCGTGAGGCCCGATGTGGTGATCACAGGATTTCCGTCGCTGTCGAGTGCTCGGCGCAGCGGGTGCCGGGCACGGGGCAAACATCTGGGGACGCGATACGGGTCGAACCGTCATGAAACGCCGACGATGACGCGTGCGCGGGGCAGGAGCGGTCCAGCGGTCCGTGTTGTTCAACAGCGGGCGTCGGAGCGGCTCGGCCGGTCTCGCTTCGGGGCGCGAGACTGCAGGAAGGGGCCCTCAGAAGGCGCACATTCGACACATACAACGAGCACCGGGCGTCATCGTCGCCTCGGTCGCAAGGGTGCGGCTGCTCGTCGTGGTCATGGGCCCAAGTAAAGCAGACGCATCCCTTCACCGATCAATGATGTCCGGATAGCGGACGGAATCCGGCCGTATACCGGACACCCCCGGTCGGTGCCGGCCGCCCGTCCCCGGGGTCGGACCGTCCTCGCTGACCTGCGCCGACACGGCCGGAAGATCCCGCACGACCCCGTCCGCGCCGAGCTCGTACGCGGTGTGCGCTGTGGTCAAGACCACGGTCCTCGTGCCGGCCGCGCGCGAGCGCGGGGCCAGGGGTGCGCGCATCGGGTCTTTCGGCCCGTAATACCCTCGCTGCATGCTCGACGCCCTGACGGTCGCCATCGGCGTGGCCGCACTCGCCCTCGCCGCCTGGTGCGGTCACGCCGCCTGGCGGGACCAGCCGACCAAGGACTGGCACTTCATCGGCATGGCCGTGGTGACCGTGCTGGTCCTGGCCCAGCTGGCGATCGGCCTGGTCCAGCTCGGCCGCGGCGAGAAGCCGGGGCAGGGCACGGTGCTGTTCGTCGCCTACCTGCTGGGCGCCTTCGCGGCGGTGCCGGCGGCGGGGATGCTCTCGCTGAGCGAGCGCACGAAGTGGGGTTCGGTGACGGTGGCCGCGGGCGCGGTCGTCCTCGCCGTCCTCGAAGTACGGCTCTACGACATCTGGGGAACCACCGGTGCCTGACACGACGACCGCCACTCCCGCCGGGCGCAAGCGGCTGGTTTCCGGGCCCGGGCTGCTCCTGGTGTGGCTGTACGGGGTGATGGTGGTCGGCGCGGTCTCGCGGTCGGCGTACCAGATCTCGACCGAGTTCGACCGGGCGCCGCTGGCGTACTCGCTGTCCGCCGCGGCCGCCCTGGCCTATGCCTTCATCACGTACTCGCTGGTGCGCGGCGGGGAGACGGCCCGCAAGGCGGCGCTGGCGTGCTGCGCCGTCGAGCTGGCGGGCGTACTGGCCGTGGGCACGTGGACGCTGGTGCGTCCCTCGTCCTTCCCCGACGCGACCGTGTGGTCGCAGTTCGGGATGGGCTACCTGTTCATCCCGGTGATCCTGCCGATCACCGGGATGATCTGGCTCCGCGCCAAGCGCTAGACGGCCTCGCTGCGGGCGCTACGCGCTGACGGCGAATTCGGTGGCGTCCTTGGCGTCCTTCTCCAGGATCACCAGCTGGACGCCGTCGGAGGCCGTGCGGCCGCCGACCTTGGTGTAGCCCGCGTTGCGGTAGAGCCGCAGGTTGGACTCGCTCTTGTGCCCGGTGTGCAGGCGGAACCGGGTCGTGCCGCCGCCGCCCGCGAGGGCTTCCTCGACGGCGCGCAGCAGGCGCGCGCCGAGGCCGTGGCCCTGGAGGCGGGGGTGCACGCAGAGCTTGGCGATCTTTCCGGTGCCGTCCTCGTCGACGCTGCCGCGCACGGTGCCGACGACCTCGTCACCGAGCCGGGCCACCAGTACGGTGTCCGCCGCCAGCTCCCCCTTGAGGGAGTCCAGGGACTGGGTGAGCGGCTGGATCAGGTAGTTGCCGTACAGCTCGGCCTCGCGCTGGAAGGCCAGGTACTGCAGTTTGAAGATCTGCTCAGCGTCCTCGGCAGCCGCCGCCGAAATGGTCACGCTCATGCCCATGTGCGCATGCCTCCCGCTCACCTGGTAGCCCGATGGTCTACCGCTCCTTTCCCCACAGGCCAGGAGCCGCAACCTCTGCAGCCAGCATTCTGCGCAGACATCCCAGGCAACGGGAACGGACGGGCCCCAAACTTCCTTGTGAGATACCCAACTCTCCTGCGATTTCACGGTAGGTGAGGTCTCTGGGCGAAAGAAGTGCCTTCATCAGCTCGGGACAGCGTCCGGGCAATCGGGCGACCGCCGATCGGAGGGCGCGGGTCTCCTCGCCGTGCAGCAGGGCGTCTTCCGGTGCGCCGCCCGTCTCGGCCGGCGTCACGCCGTAGGGGATCTCGCGCCGCGCGCGGCGCCGGGCGCGCCGGGCCTCCGCGCGCACCGCCCGGCGCAGCCAGCGGGCGCGGCCGGTGGGGTCCGGGTCGCGCGGGCCGCTCTCCAGCAGCCTGACCCAGACGGCTTGTTCCAGGTCGGCCGCCTCGACTCCGGTGCCCGGGGCCTCCGCGGCCGCCTCGGCCGAGAGCAGCGGGCCGAGCTTCTCAAAGAGGTCAGCCTTCAGCAGGTCCATGCCGGGCGGGACGAGTGGGGGGGCGGCGGGGGGGGGGGGCCCCGGGGCGGGCCGGGCTGCTCACCACCCCCCGGGGGGCCGGGCCGGCCGCCGCCACCCCGGACCCGGGTGACCTGTTACCCGGGCGCGGCGATCAGCAG
>NZ_JBHWUO010000023.1:0-88317 GCF_042736975.1 Streptomyces sp. NPDC059989 | reverse complement strand
GCGGCCCCGCCGGCCGCCCCCGGGGGCCGCTTTATCACACTGGGTCCTCCTAACGCCGGGCCCGGGGGGGGGGGGCGGGGGGGGCGGGGCCGGGGGGTCCCCCCGCGGCCCCCCGCCCACTCGTTCGGGAAGGCCCGCTCAGTGGTTGACGGGGCGGCGGCCGGGGCGGAAGGCCTCGGCCGCGAGCAGCCCGGTGTCCGGGTTGTCCGTGAAGATGCCGTCGATGCCCTGTTCGAAGTACGTACGGAAGGCGCCGAAGGCGTCCCCGTACGCGGCCGGGTCCGTGCCCTTGCGGAAGTCGGCCGGCAGGAAGCTGTTCTCGTTGCGCGCGGTGTAGGGGTGCAGGACCAGCCCGCGGGCGTGGGCGTCCGCGACCAGCGTGGTGGGCGCGCCGAGCTTGCCGGCCGCGTCGCGCGGGAGGATCAGGTCCATGGTCGGGCCGATGCCCTGGGCGAAGCCGGCGATCCACTTCAGGCCCTCGGGCTTGACCAGGTCCGCGACCGTACGCGGGTCCTTGGCCTGTTCGAAGTCCCACGGACGGGTGTTCGCCGCGGAGAGCAGGACCACGCGGGGAGCCGAGACCAGCCGGGAGAGCCGCTGGATGCTGGAGGGCTCGAAGGACTGGAGGAAGAGGGCGGCACTCCGGCCGTCGCGCCCGTAGCGGCGCAGCAGCTTCGCGAGGGGCTCCTCCAGGCCGAGGCCGAGGGCGCGGAAGTAGCTGGGGTGCTTGGTCTCGACGTGCAGCCAGACCCGCTTGCCGCGCCGCTTGCCCTCGCGGTCGGCCCAGCGCAGCACCTCTTCGAAGGTGGGTACGGCCCACTGGCCGTCGTAGAGGGTGTTGCGCTGGCGGACGGCGGGGATACGTTCCTTCGCGCGCAGGGTCTTGATCTCGGCGAGGGTGAAGTCCTCGGTGAACCAGCCCGTGACGGAGACGCCGTCGACGGACTTGGTGGTACGGCGCGAGGCGAATTCGGGGTGGTCGGCGACGTTCGTGGTGCCGCCGATCTCGTTCTCGTGGCGGCACACCAGGTGCCCGTCCCTGGTCGGGACCAGGTCCTGCTCGATGACGTCGGCGCCCAGGTCGAGGGCGAGCTGGTAGGAGCCGAGCGTGTGTTCCGGGCGGTACCCGCTGGCGCCGCGGTGGCCGATCACCGTCGGGTACGGCAGGTCCCGGTAGCCGTCCGCGCCGTGGCCCGCGCCGGATGCGGCGGCCGTTCCCGCCGAGAGTGCCGTGATCCCGCTGCCGGCCGCCAGGACCGCCGCCCCCAGGACCGTGCGCCGTGCTGCCCCACCCTGTGTCATGAGTGCCACTCCTCGCTGCGAAAGGCCCGAATCGGCGTGCCGATCGTAGGCAAGGGGCGGTAGCGGCCGGGGGTGCGGAGGTGGAACATGGCGGAAACGTGCGTCAACACTGCGTATCCGACTCGTGAACCCGATGTGCGATCAGGCCCGACCCGCGAGTATCGTCCTCACCTGCACTACCGCCGTGTGGTGGGTGCGAGAACCGCTTTTCGATGCCGGAGGGCCCACGTTGTTCCGTACGCGCCTCATCAAAGCCACTGTCGGACCGGTCATGCGCCTGATGTTCCGCACCCGTGTGGAGGGCATCGAGAACATTCCGGGCGACGGGCCTGTGATCCTGGCGGGCAATCACCTCACCTTCATCGACTCCATGATCCTTCCGCTGGTGTGCGACCGTACGGTCCACTTCATCGGCAAGGACGAGTACGTGACGGGCAAGGGCATCAAGGGTCGCGCCATGGCCTGGTTCTTTTCCGGCTCCGGCATGATCCCCGTCGACCGCGACGGGGCCAACGGCGGAGTCGCCGCCCTGATGACCGGCCGCCGGATCCTCGAAGAGGGCAAGATCTTCGGCATTTACCCCGAGGGCACCCGCTCCCCCGACGGCCGGCTCTACCGCGGCCGCACCGGCATCGCCCGCCTGACCCTGATGACCGGCGCCCCGGTGGTCCCGTTCGCGATGATCGGCACCGACAAGCTGCAGCCCGGCGGCGCCGGCATGCCGCGCCCGGGCCGGGTCACGGTCCGCTTCGGCGAGCCGATGGAGTTCTCCCGCTACGAGGGCATGGACCGCGACCGCTACGTGCTGCGCGCCGTCACCGACTCGGTGATGGCCGAGGTCATGCGGCTGTCGGGCCAGGAGTACGTGGACATGTACGCCACGAAGGCCAAGGCCGCGTAGCGCTCACTGCCGTCTGAGTGACCGGCTGACGCCCGCCGCCGTGGTGGTGGCGAGGATCCAGCCGGTCACGATCAGCAGGTACGACAGCCACTGGTACCAGCCGCTCGGCGCGTAAGCGGACTCCTGCCCGAAGCCGATGATCGGCAGCATCAGGTCGATCGTGTAGAAGACGGCGTTGAAGTCCGGCGCCTCCCCCGCCTTCAGCGGCCGGGGCGGCGCGAGCGTGTAGGCGATCGTCCCGGTCAGCAGCAGCGCCAGCAGCCAGCCCGCCGCGCGCAGCGGCCGGAAGCCGTAGCCGACCGTGCCGTCCTGGAGCAGCCCCCACAGCCGGGTGTGCCGGGGCAGGGTGCGCCGGTGGCGGCGCAGTTTGGCGAGCTGGACGGTCCGCGCGGCCGCCTCGTCGCCGACCGTACGGTAGGCCGCGGCGAGCTGTTCGTAGGCGTACGGGAGGTAACCCGACTCCTCGCGCTCCAGTGCGGGCAGCCGCTCCTCGGCCGGCAGGTGCGGGGCGAGGGTGCGGTAGGTCAGGCCGTCTATGCGGATCTGCTGCGGCCAGGTCTCGGGCGGCATGTGCAGCAGGTCGAACTGGGAGCGCCGCAGGTTCACCCCGCCCTGGATGGTCTCGCAGGAGCGCAGCCACACCTCGCCGATCGTGCAGCTGGAGGCGCGCAGCGCGACGCCGCCGGGGTTCACGAACCGGGCATAGGCGAGGTTGAGCTGGCCCGGTATGCGGGATCCGGTGAGGTTGATCCGGCCGTGCAGCTGCGCGCGCATGGCCCGTACGTCGGTACCGACGGTGAGGGTCTCGGCGTGCAGGGCGGTGCCGCCGGGAGCCAGCAGGCGGGCGTCGTCCAGGTTGATCTGGCCGCCGACGGTGGTGCCGTTGATGCGGGTCTGGCCGTGGACGGTCAGTTCCATGGCGATGACGTCGGTGCCGATGTCGGCGTGGTTGATCTGGAGCGGCGGCTCCTGGGCCTCTTCGGGAGCGCCCTCGCCGGGCGGCGTCCCGATGACCGCCCTCCGCAGGAAGAGGCCTCCGGCTATCCGGGCCCCGGACAGCCGGACCGGTCCGGTGATGCGGCAACAGGACAGCTTGAGCCAGACGTCGACGCGGACGGAGTTGGCGGTCAGTCCGGGAAGCGTCGAGTCGTTGACCACGAAGGTCCGCAACTGGGCCCCGAAGAGCAGGGGTTTGCGCTCGAACCAGCAGGCGCGCACGCGGATCGGGTGCTCGATGACCGCGTACCGGAGGTTCAGCTTGCCGGTGATCCGGGCGCCCCTGATGTTGAGCCCGGGGACCTGTCCCACGATGCGGGGCCCGTTCAGCAGGAGCTCGGCGAGCACGTCGGCGCGCAGGGTCCGCTCGGGGCCCCAGGACTCGCCGCCTTCGCCGGTCTCGTCGGGATCCGTCCGGAAATCGACGCCCTCACCCCGCGGGAAGGCGTCCCATACGCGGCGCTCCGCCGGGGTCAGCTCGTTGATCTCCATCGCGGGGATGGTGTCCCGCGGTTCGACGAACTGTCAACTCCGCCTGGGACACCACCCGCTGGTGGGGCGTCAGTGTTCGATGCCGTCCTGGAGCTTCTGGCCCTTGAGCAGGAACCAGGCGGCCACGGCGGTGGCCAGCAGGACGGCCGCGCCGACGCCGGAGGCGAGCCTCAGGCCGTCCACGAAGGCCTCCTGGGCGGCGCCCACCATCTGCCCGGCGGTCTGCGGATCCAGCGTCTTGGCCGCTTCGACGGCGCCGCCGAGGGATTCGTGCGCGGCGTCGGCGACGGCGCCCCCGACGGACGCCGGGGCGGTGAAGCCCTGGTAGACGCCGGTGACGATGGAACCGAGCAGGGCGATGCCGAGGGCGGCGCCGAGTTCGTAGGCCGTCTCGGAGACGGCCGAGGCCGAACCGGCCTGCTCCTTGGGCACGCTGGAGAGGATCACGTCGGCGGTGACGGTGAAGGAGAAGCCGGCGCCGAGGCCGACGACGAGCAGGGCCGCGCCGAGCAGCGGGTAGCCGCTCTCCTTGTGGAGCACGGTCAGCGCGGCGAGGGCCAGGCCGATGGCGCCGAGGCCGCCGGCGACGATCGACCGGACCGAGTACCTGCGGGCGTACCTGCCCGCGACCAGACCGGTGGCCACCGCGCCGATGGCGGCGGGCAGTTCGGCGAGGCCGGCTTCCAGCGGCTCGCGGCCCTGGACGAGCTGGAGGAACTGGGAGAGGAAGAAGACCAGTCCGGACAGGCCGAAGACGGTGAGGAGGTCGGCGAGGACGGCGCCGGAGAAGCCGCGGTGGCGGAAGAGCCGCATGTCGAGCAGCGGGGACGGCAGGCTGAACTGGCGGCGGACGAAGGCGTAGAGCGCGCCCGCGCCGAGCCCCGCGGTCCCCGCGACCTCCCAGGTCAGGCCGTGGGTGGCGGCTTCCTTGACGGCGTAGACGACGCTGATGACACCGACGAGGGAGAGGCCGACGCTGACCAGGTCCCAGGGGCCGGCGACCGGGTTCTTGGACTCGGGCAGCAGCTTGATGCCGACGATGACGAGGGCGGCCATGACGGGCAGGTTGATGAGGAAGACCGAGCCCCACCAGAAGTGCTGGAGCAGGGCCCCGCCGACGACCGGGCCGACGGCCGCGCCGGCGGAGGCGGTGGCGCCCCAGATGCCGATGGCGAGGCTGCGCTCCTTGGGGTCGTGGAAGATGTTGCGGATCAGCGCGAGGGTGGACGGCATCAGGGTCGCGCCGGCCACGCCGAGCAGGGCCCGGGCGACGATCATCATCTCGGGGCTGGTCGCGTAGGCGTTGAGGACCGAGACGGCGCCGAAGGCGGTGGCGCCGACGAGGAGCAGCTTCTTGCGGCCGATGCGGTCGCCGAGGCTGCCCATGGAGACCAGGAGTCCGGCGATGACGAAGGAGTAGATGTCGCCGATCCACAGCAGCTGGGTGCCGGACGGCTTGAGGTCCTCGGAGAGGGAAGGGGTGGCGAGACCGAGTACGGTGGCGTCCACCGCGACCAGCAGCACGGCCAGCACGAGCACGGAGAGCGCCAGCCAGCGCCCGCGCCCGCCGCTCTTGACCCCCGTCTCCTCGATCGGGCTCGACTGCTTGGTACCGCTCATCACTCCACGCTCCGTCGTGCGCCACCGAGCAGCAGCTCGGTGATCATGTACTGGAAGTCCTTGGCCGCGACCCGGCCGTCCATGACGGCCCAGGCGCAGGTGCCGATGAGGCCGTAGAGGGCCTCGGTGAGCCAGGCGGGGCTCAGGTCGATCCGGATGTCGCCCTCTTCCTGGCCGCGCCGGAAGAGCGCCCCGACGCGGGCGTCGAGGCGGGCCCAGCCCTCGTTGACCTGGTCGCCCTCGAAGAGCTGGTTCTCGGTGACGAGGAAGGCCAGCAGCTCGGCGTTCGGCTCCGCCTCCGCGACGAGCCTGCGCAGCGCGTCGACCGCACTGCCCTCGTCGAGGCGGGCGTTGTCGAAGGCCACCTCGAACTCCCGGATGCCCATTTCTTCGAGGGCCCGTACGAGGGCGTCGCGCCCGGCGAAGTGCCGATGGAGGGTCGCGCGGCCGATTCCGGCGGCGCGGGCGACCTCGTCCATCGTGGCGGTCGATTTGCGGGAGAGCAGGGCGGCCGCGTCGCGCAGCACCTGGTCACGATCCATGGCCATGAGACAAGCATAACCCGAATGAGACGTCACTGTCTCATTCGATCGACAAAATGAGCTGCCGAACGGGCGGCCGAGAGGAATCCTGCCGAGATGAAGCCGACGAAACCCCTCCTGCTGATCGACGTCGACGGACCGCTGAATCCCTACGCGGCAAAGCCCCAGCGCCGCCCCGAGGGGTACACCACCCACCGGATGCGGCCCACGGGCTGGAGGGAGGCCGAGAGCGCCAAGCCCCTGCGGGTCTGGCTGAACCACGGCCACGGCGCGGAGCTGCTCGCGCTGGCGGACGCGTACGAGCTGGTCTGGGCCACCACCTGGAAGGACGAGGCCAACGACTGGATAGGGCCGCACCTGGGCCTGCCCCGGCTCCCCTTCATCGACTGGCCGGTGATGCACGGCCGGGCGCCGCGCGGCACGTTCTGGAAGACGCAGTACGTGCTGGAGTACGCGGGCGGCCGGCCCTTCGCGTGGATCGACGACGACATCACGGCCATGGACCGCGAGTACGTGGACCTGCACCACCCGGCGCACGCGCTGCTGCTGCGGATCGACGAGCAGATCGGGCTGACCGGGGAGGACTTCGGCGCTCTCGCAGCATGGTCTGACTCACTGTGATTCGATGACTACTACCCGTGTTCGCGCGGATGATGCGAAGTCGTCAACGGGCCGGGCCGAGAAATCCCCCATCGAACGAACGCTCCCCCTTTCGGCGGCTCTGATCATTTGGAGTGATCGTGCCCGCAAGGTCTTCCCCGGCCGGTGCGGGAAGCGGGAGGCTCCTCTCCAGTGGGCCCTTACCCGGGGCGGGTTCACCTGCACTGAGTCCATCTTTTCGGCAGGGAGAGAACCATGAACGGATCAAGGAAGCTGGCCCTCGGGGCCGCGGCGGTGGCACTGACGGTCGGCGGCGTCGTCGCCGTGTCCTCGGCGTCGGCAGAGCCGCACCAGGCGGCCCGGGCGGCGGCCACCACCACCGCCTGGGCCAAGATCGCCGCGAACGGACAGTTCCTGGGCGCGCAGGGCATCACCGGGACCGTCAACCACTTCGGCAACGGCCGCTACAACATCACCACCACGTCCAACATCAACAATTGCGCCCTGCTGGGCACCATCAACACCAACGGCGGCAGCGACCCCGGACCGGGCAGCTCCTCCATCCTGGTCGGCCAGGTGAACGCGAACACCCTCTTCGTCCGCACCGCGACGCCGTCCAGCGGCGGCAACGCCGCCGTGGACTCCGACCGGCCGTTCTCGATCACCATCGTCTGCTGATTCCCCGCAACGCCGGAGGGGCGGGGGAGCCGATCGGCTCCCCCGCCCCTCCGGGCAGGCGCAGGACAGGAACTACTGCTTGTGGGCCGCCCAGGCGTGTTGGATGACCAGGTCCGCCTTCAGCTCGGTGAGCTGGACGGCGACCGCCGAGGGGGCGGTGCCGCCGCGGCCGTTGCGCGAGGCCAGGGCGCCGGGGACGTTGAGGACGGTGCGGACCTCGGGGGTCAGGTGCTCCGAGATCTTCGCGAACTGCTCGTCCGTGAGCTCGTCCAGCTCGATGCCGAGCCCCTCGCACTCCTTGACGCACTCGCCGGCCACCTCGTGCGCCACCCGGAACGGAACGCCCTGCTTGACCAGCCACTCCGCGATGTCCGTCGCGAGCGAGAAGCCCGCCGGAGCCAGCTCCTCCATCCGCTCCCGGTTGACCGTGAGGGTGGCCATCATTCCGGTGAAGGCCGGCAGCAGGACCTCAAGGGTGTCGCAGGAGTCGAAGACCGGCTCCTTGTCCTCCTGGAGGTCCCGGTTGTAGGCCAGGGGCAGCGCCTTGAGCGTGGCCAGGAGCCCCGTCAGGTTGCCGATGAGGCGGCCCGACTTGCCGCGCGCCAGCTCGGCGATGTCCGGGTTCTTCTTCTGCGGCATGATCGACGACCCGGTCGAGAAGGCGTCGTGCAGGGTCACGAAGGAGAACTCCTTCGTGTTCCAGATGATGATCTCCTCCGCGATCCGGGACAGGTTGATCCCGATCATCGCGGTGATGAAGGCGAACTCGGCGACGAAGTCGCGCGAGGCCGTGCCGTCGATCGAGTTGCCGACCGAGCCGCGCTCGAAGCCCAGGTCGGCGGCGACCGCCTCCGGGTCCAGGCCCAGCGAGGAGCCGGCCAGGGCGCCCGAGCCGTACGGGGAGACCGCGGTCCGGGTGTCCCACTGGCGCAGCCGCTCGGCGTCCCGGGACAGGGACTGCACGTGGGCCAGTACGTGATGGGCGAAGAGCACGGGCTGCGCGTGCTGGAGGTGGGTCCGGCCCGGCATCGCCACGTCCGCGTGGCTCTCGGCGAGGCCGACCAGCGCGTCTTGGAGGTCGGCGATCAGGGCGCCGATGGTCCGGGCGTGGTCGCGCAGGTACATCCGGAAGAGGGTGGCGACCTGGTCGTTGCGGGACCGGCCGGCGCGCAGTTTGCCACCGAGGTCGGCGCCGAGCCGCTCCAGCAGGCCGCGCTCCAGGGCGGTGTGCACGTCCTCGTCGGCGACGGTGCCGGTGAAGGAGCCGTCGGCCACGTCGGCTTCGAGTCGGTCGAGGCCGGCGATCATGCGCTCCAGCTCTTCGGCCGTGAGCAGACCCGCCTTGTTCAGCACGCGCGCATGGGCGCGCGAGCCGGCGATGTCGTAGGGCGCGAGGCGCCAGTCGAAGTGGACCGACGCGGACAGCTTCGCGAGGGCCTCGGCGGGGCCGTCGGCGAAGCGGCCGCCCCAGAGCCGGACGTCACCGTTGTTGCTGCTCACAGCTACTGCTCCTCAAGACTGCATGGCTTCGGGTGTGCAACGGCCTCCCCGTCGCGGAGGTAACGGGGAGGCCGTCTCGGTACTGCGTGGGACGACTCAGGCGAGGTCGCGGCGGGCGGCGATCTTCGAGGACAGCTCGAAGATCTCGATCAAGCCTTGATAGGCATAACTATGCACTACTCCGTATGTTTCGTCAATCGAGGTCCTCGCCGCACCGCTGACCAGCCCTTATATCGAAGGCGCCGCCCATGGCGGCCACCTACGATCGGCGGACGAGCCATCCGGGGAGGGCACATGGGGGACACGCGACGGGACACGCATCGGGGGCAGGAGTCCGCGGCGGCGCTCCTGGGCGCGAACACCGGCCTCGTCGCCGGCCTCCACCCCTGGAACGGGCCGCAGGCCTGGATCGCCTACGACCAGGAGGTGCGACGGCGCCTGCGCTCCCGGTCGGACGGGGCCCCGCAGAGCAAGCGGACCGAGATCCGCCTGTGCGACCCCGACGGCCGGATCCGCGCGTCCGCGCTGGCCGCGTGGCGCCTCCCGACGCCGGAGCTCGTCGTCATCCGGTGCGCCGACTGGGTCCCGGCCGTACGGGAACGCGCCCGGCGGGTGCTCGGCCGGCTCGTGGCCAAGAACCCCGAAGAGGTCCTGGTCAGGCTCGCCCCGCTCGTCCTCCACCTCGGCCGGCGCGAGCACGGCGCCTGGGCGCGGGATCAGTTGGAAGCGGCCCTGAGCGGCCGCTACTCCCTCCTCGCCGCGTGGTGGCGCCCCGGGCGGGCCTCGACGACCTGGAGCCTGAACTCGCTGACCGCCCGCCGGCGTGACGCCGTCCTGGACCGCCTGCGCCTCGGGAACGACCTGCCGGCCCGGCGGTTCGCCGCCCGGCTGTCGGTGGAGGGCGGCCGGACCGGCGTACGGGAACTCGCCGCGCGCGCCCGCGTCGAACGGGACCGGGTGACGAGCCGGATCTGGACGGACGGCGCCCTGGCGGCCCTGGCCGCCGGCGGGCCGGACGACGCGGCGATCGACGAACTCCTCGCCGGGAAGCTGCCCCTGGTCCGGGCCTCCGGGCTCACCGCCCTGCGCGCGGCCGGGCGGGCCGCCGAGGCCGCGGACCACCTCGCCGACCGCTCCGGGCTCGTCCGCGCCCGCGCCCGCTCGCTGGTCCGGCAGGACGGCGGGGACCCGTACGCCCTCCACCGCGCGCTGGTCGAGGACCCGGCCCGCGTCACCCCGTACGCCGTCGCCGGCTTCGCCGAGTGCGCCCGCCGGGAGGACGCCCCGCTGCTGCGCACCCTGTCGGCGCACCCGGCGGGCGCGGTCCGGGCCGCCGCCGTGGCCGGGCTGTACCTCCTGGAGGCCACCGACGACGCGCTGCTCCTGCCGCTGCTGGACGACCCCTCGCCGGCCGTGGCCCGCGAGGCCGCCCGCGCCCTGCGCTTCTCGATCTACGCCCTGCCCACCGACCGGCTGCAGTCCCGCCTGGTACCCGGGTGGCCCGTCCACACCCGCCGGGCCGCCTACCGGCTGCTGCTCCCGCGCGGCGGCATCACCGCACTGCGGGCCGCCGTGGCGCTGGTGAGGGACGAGGACCCGGTCCTGCGGGAGGCCGCCGCCCGCCACGTCCAGCTGCTGTGCTCCCGGCGCGGTGCCTTCTTCCTGCCGAAGCGGGACCCGGAGGTCGCGGCCCTGCTGGACCGCTGCGAGGGCGTGTTCGACCGCTTCGTCATGGGCGGGATGCGCGGACGGGTCGGCATTCCCCGCGCGAAGTCCAAGCGCGGATAATGATCAGCATGGGAAAACTCCACGAACGCATAGACGGCCGGCTGCGCAAGTTCATCGAGGAGCAGCCGGTCTTCTTCACGGCGACCGCCCCGCTCGCGGGTGACGGTCACGTCAACCTGTCCCCCAAGGGCCGCGCCGGCACCCTCGTCGTCATCGACGAGCAGCGGCTCGCCTACCTGGACTTCGGCGGCAGCGGCGCCGAGACCATCGCCCACGTCCGCGAGAACGGCCGGATCACGCTCATGTGGTGCGCCTTCAGCGGGCCGCCGAACATCGTGCGCATCCACGGCGAGGGCGAGGCCGTCTTCCGCGACGACCCCCGCTGGGCCGAGCTGATCGGGCTGTTCGGGGAGGCCGACGGGCCCGCCGCGCGCGCCATCATCCTCGTCCACGCCCGGCGGATCGCCGATGTGTGCGGGTACGCCGTCCCCTTCATGGAGTACCAGGGCGAACGCACCCTCCACGCGGAGTACTTCGGCCGCAAGACGGACGAGGAGTTCGGGGAGTACTGCGAGAAGAAGGTCGCTACGAGCCTCGACGGCCTGCCTGCGCTGCCCATGCCCCTTCCCCCGCGTACCGTCTGACATGTGCTGCGTACCGCTCTTGTCACCGGCTCACTGATCGTCACCGCCCTGCTCCCGCAGGGCCCCTGGAGCCACGATCCGCTGCCCGCCCGCCTCGCCGACACCGGCGGCGGCAGCCAGCTCATCACCGCCGTCGCCCCCGCGCCGGGCTCCACGACCGGACGCCTGACGTGGTGGGACCGGCGGGCGGGGCTCTGGTTCGAGGCCGGGAGCGCGGAGGCCCGCTTCGGGGCGAAGGGCCTGACCGAGGGCGCGACCCGTACGCAGGGCACCAACACCACGCCGACCGGCCTGTACGACCTCCCGTACGCCTTCGGGATCCGGCGCGCGCCGGCCGGGACGGAGTACCGCTACCGGCGGGTGACCGGTGACTCGTGGTGGTGCCAGGACAACGCGTCCGCCGCCTACAACCGCTGGGTGGAGCCCCTGCCGGCGGACTGCGCGCCGGGCGAGGCGGAGCACCTGCTCGCCTACGAGTCCCAGTACGTGCACGCGCTGGTCATCGCCTTCAACTACGACGAGCCCGTACGCGGCCGGGGCGCGGGCATCTTCCTGCACGTCAACGGCAGGGGGGCGACGGCCGGTTGCGTGTCCGTCCCCAGGAGGGCCATGCGGGAGATCCTGCGCTGGGCGAACCCGCGCCGCCACCCCCACATCGCGATCGGCACCGAGTCCGGGGCCCTGGCAGTCACCCGCTACTAGCGGCCGCCGACCGCCGCTAGCCCTCCTTCTGCGCGAGGCGCAGGAGGTGGTCGGCCAGGGCCTGGCCGCCCGCCGGGTCGCGGCTGATCAGCATCAGCGTGTCGTCGCCCGCGATCGTGCCGAGGATCTCGCGGAGTTCGGCCTGGTCGATCGCCGAGGCGAGGAACTGCGCCGCGCCGGGCGGGGTGCGCAGGACCACGAGGTTCGCGGAGGCCTCCGCCGAGATCAGCAGTTCCCCGGAGAGGCGCCGCATGCGCTCCTCCTTCGCCGACTCCCCGAGCGGGGCCTGCGGGGTGCGGAAGCCGCCCTCGCTGGGCACCGCGTAGATCAGCTCGCCGCCGGTGTTGCGGATCTTCACCGCGCCCAGCTCGTCGAGGTCGCGCGAGAGCGTCGCCTGGGTGACGCTCAGCCCGTCGTCGGCGAGCAGCTTGGCCAGCTGGCTCTGGGAGCGGACCGGCTGCCGGTTGAGGATGTCCACGATCCGGCGGTGGCGGGCGGTGCGGGTCTGCGGGACGGCCTGTCCGCCGTGCTCGTTGTCCTGCGCCTGACTCATCGTCGTCTCATTCTCCGGATCGGTCCCCGTTGGCTGCGTCGAGGATGCCGGGCAGGGCCCGGAGGAACGCGTCCACCTCGGCCTCGGACAGTACGTAGGGGGGCATGAGCCGTACGACGTCGGGGGCGGGCGCGTTGACCAGGAAGCCGGCGTCCTGAGCCGCCTGCTGCACCTGGGGTGCGAGGGGCTCGGTCAGCACGATACCCAGCAGTAGACCGGCACCGCGGACGTGGGAGACCAGCCCGTGCCCGGAACCCTCGATTCCGGCGCGCAGCCGCTCGCCGCGCGCCTTGACCCGGTCGAGCAGGCCGTCGGCGGCGATGGTGTCGATCACGGCGAGGCCGGCGGCGCAGGCGACCGGGTTCCCGCCGAAGGTGGTGCCGTGCTGGCCGGGCTGGAGCAGGTCGGCCGCCGGTCCGAAGGCGGCCACGGCACCGATCGGCAGACCGCCGCCGAGCCCCTTGGCGAGCGTGACGAGGTCGGGTTCCACGCCCTCGTGGGCCTGGTGCTCGAACCACTGGCCGCAGCGCCCGATGCCGGTCTGCACCTCGTCGAGGACGAGCAGCGCGCCCTTGGCCCGGGTGATCTCGCGGGCGGCCGTCAGGTACCCGGCGGGCGGGACGACGACGCCGTTCTCGCCCTGGATCGGCTCGACGATCACGAAGGCCGTCTCCTCGGTGACGGCGGCCCGCAGGGCCTCCACGTCGCCGTACGGGACGTGCGTGACGTCGCCGGGCAGGGGCAGGAAGGGCTCCTGCTTCTTGGGCTGGCCGGTGAGCGCGAGGGCGCCCATGGTCCGGCCGTGGAAGCCGCCGGAGGTGGACACCATGTGGGTCCGCCCGGTCAGCCGGCCGATCTTGAACGCGGCCTCGACGGCCTCGGCGCCGGAGTTGCAGAAGAAGACCTTGCCGGGACGGCCGAAGAGCTGGAGCAGCCGCTCGCCGAGCGCGACGACCGGCTCGGAGGCGAAGAGGTTGGAGACGTGGCCGAGCGTGGAGATCTGGCCGGTCACGGCCTCGACGATCGCCGGGTGGGCGTGGCCGAGGGCGTTGACCGCGATGCCGCCGACGAAGTCGGTGTACTGCCGGCCGTCCGCGTCCCAGACCTGGGCGCCTTCGCCGCGTACGAGGGCCAGCGCCGGGGTGCCGTAGTTGTTGGTCAGCGCACCCTGCCAGCGGGCGCGGTACTCCTCGTTGCCATGGCCGGTGGTCACCGGGGCTCCCCTCCCTGTGCGTCGGGCACGACCATCGTGCCGATTCCCTCGTCCGTGAAGATCTCCAGCAGGATCGAGTGCTGGACCCGCCCGTCGATCACCCGGGCGGTGCTGACGCCGCCGCGCACGGCGTGCAGGCAGCCCTGCATCTTGGGCACCATGCCGCTGGACAGTTCCGGCAGCAGCTTCTCCAGCTCGCTGACGGTGAGCCGGCTGATGACCTCGTCGCTGTTGGGCCAGTCCGCGTAGAGGCCCTCGACGTCGGTGAGGACCATCAGCGTCTCGGCGCCGAGCGCGGCGGCCAGGGCCGCGGCCGCCGTGTCGGCGTTGACGTTGTAGACGTGGTGGTCGTCGGCGCTGCGCGCGATGGAGGAGATGACCGGGATCCGGCCGTCCGCCAGCAGCGCCTCGATCGCGCCGGTGTCGATGGCGGTGATCTCGCCGACCCGCCCGATGTCGACGAGCTCGCCCTCGATCTCGGGGGTGTGCCGGGTGGCGGTGATGGTGTGCGCGTCCTCGCCGGTCATGCCGACGGCGAGCGGCCCGTGCCGGTTGAGCAGCCCGACCAGCTCGCGCTGGACCTGGCCCGCCAGCACCATCCGTACGACGTCCATGGCCTCGGGGGTCGTGACGCGCAGGCCCGCCTTGAACTCGCTGACCAGGCCCTGCTTGTCGAGCTGGGCGTTGATCTGGGGGCCGCCGCCGTGCACGACGACGGGCTTGAGGCCGGCCTGGCGCAGGAAGGCCACGTCCTGGGCGAAAGCGGCCTTGAGGTCCTCGTCGATCATGGCGTTGCCGCCGAACTTGATGACGATGATCTTGCCGTTGTGGCGGGTGAGCCACGGCAGCGCCTCGATGAGGATCTCCGCCTTCGGGAGTGCGGTGTGCTTCCTCGCGGTGCTCATGAGCTGTAGGCGCTGTTCTCGTGGACGTACTCGGCGGTCAGGTCGTTGGCCCAGATGACGGCGGATGCGCTGCCGGTGGACAGGTCGGCGGTGATGCGGACCTCGCGGTCCTTCATGGAGACCAGGTCGCGGTCCTCGCCGACCGAGCCGTTCTTGCAGACCCACACGTCGTTGATGGCGACGTTGAGGCGGTCCGGGTCGAAGGCGGCCCGGGTGGTGCCGATGGCGGAGAGCACCCGGCCCCAGTTCGGGTCCTCGCCGTGGATGGCGCACTTGAGCAGGTTGTTCCGGGCGATGGAGCGGCCGACCTCGACCGCGTCGTCCTCGGTGAGCGCACCGATGACCTCGATGCGGATGTCCTTGCTCGCGCCCTCGGCGTCGCCGATCAGCTGGCGGGCGAGGTCGTCGCAGACGGCCCGTACGGCCTCCGCGAACTCCCCGTACGCCGGCACCTGGCCGGAGGCCCCGGAGGCGAGCAGCAGCACCGTGTCGTTGGTGGACATGCAGCCGTCGGAGTCCACCCGGTCGAAGGTGGTGCGGGTGGCCGCGCGCAGCGCCTGGTCGAGGGTGGCGCTGTCCAGGTCGGCGTCGGTGGTGAGGACGACGAGCATGGTGGCCAGGCCCGGGGCGAGCATGCCGGCGCCCTTGGCCATGCCGCCGACGGTCCAGCCTCCCCCACCCTCCGGGCGGGGGGACCCCCAGGAGACGGTGGCCGTCTTGTGCACGGTGTCGGTGGTCTTGATGGCGATGGCGGCGGCCTCGCCGCCGTCGGCGGACAGGGCGGCGGCAGCGGTCTCGATGCCGGGCAGCAGCTTGTCCATCGGGAGCAGGACGCCGATCAGCCCGGTGGAGGCGACCGCGATCTCGCCGGCGTTGAAGGGGTCGCCGAGGGCGTCGGCGACCTTCTCGGCGGTGGCGTGGGTGTCCTGGAAGCCCTTGGGGCCGGTGCAGGCGTTGGCGCCGCCGGAGTTCAGGACGACCGCGCTGACGGTGCCGCCGCGCAGGACCTGCTCGGACCAGTGCACGGGTGCGGCCTTGACGCGGTTGGAGGTGAAGACGCCCGCGGCGGCGAGACGCGGCCCGTTGTTGACCACGAGGGCCAGGTCGGGGTTGCCGTTTGCCTTGATTCCGGCGGCGATGCCCGCCGCCGTGAATCCCTGTGCTGCCGTGACGCTCACGGTGCCACTCCGATCGTGGAAAGCCCCAGGCTCTCGTGGAGCCCGAGGGCGATGTTCATGCTCTGTACCGCGCCGCCTGCAGTGCCCTTGGTCAGGTTGTCGATGGCGCTGATGGCGATGATCCGCCGGGCGGACTCGTCGTAGGCGACCTGGACCTGTACGGCGTTGGAACCCTGGACGGACTTGGTGGTCGGCCACCGGCCCTCGGGGAGGAGCTGGACGAAGGGCTCGTCCTCGTAGGCCTTCTCGTAGGCGGCGCGGAGCGATTCCGCGGTGGTGCCGGGGAGGGCCTTGGCGGAGCAGGTGGCGAGGATGCCGCGCGCCATGGGAACGAGGTTCGGGGTGAAGGAGACGGAGACCCGCTCCCCGGCGAGCGGGGTCAGGTTCTGCACCATCTCGGGGGTGTGCCGGTGCATGCCGCCCACCCCGTAGGGGGTGACCGTGCCCATGACCTCGGAGCCGAGCAGGTTCGCCTTGAGGGCCTTGCCCGCGCCGGAAGTGCCGGTGGCGGCGACGATCACGGCCTCGGGCTCGGCGAGCCGCGCCTGGTAGGCGGGGAACAGGGCGAGCGAGACGGCGGTGGGGAAGCAGCCGGGGACGGCGACGCGCTTGGCTCCCGCGAGGGCGGCGCGGCCGCCGGGGAGCTCGGGGAGGCCGTAGGGCCAGGTCCCGGCGTGGGTGCCGCCGTAGAACGCGGCCCAGTCGGCCGGGTCCTTGAGCCGGTGGTCGGCGCCCATGTCGATGACGAGGACGTCCTCGCCGAGCTGGGCGGCGACGGCGGCGGACTGGCCGTGCGGGAGCGCGAGGAACACGACATCATGTCCGGCGAGGACCTCGGGCGTGGTCGCCTCCAGGGTCCGCCCCGCGAGGGGCCCGAGGTGCGGTTGCAGGTTGCCGAAGAGTTCTCCGGCGTTGGAGTGGCCGGTCAGCGCGCCGATCTCGACCTCGGGGTGGGAGAGCAGCAGGCGCAGGACTTCACCGCCCGCGTATCCGCTCGCTCCGGCCACCGCTACACGTACCACCATCGGACCCTCCTCCTCGATGGCATGACTATACGTATCCCTGCAGGTTTATGCAAAGCCTCGGATTCTTCCTTTGCGCCCCGATGATCACCCGGATAAGGTCCCCGGGCACGTACCGGGGGAACAGGACAGGTGGGGGACATGGCCGAGGACAACGACGCGTCCAACAGGGGCGCACGCGCGTGGGGGCAGGCCCTCGCGGCGGTGGTGCTGATACCGGGCCTCGGTTTCGGGATGTGGGCGTGGGAGGAGTACAAGGAGTCGCTGCCCCCGGTCGACTGGGGCCTGGAGAAGCCCGCCGCCTGCTCGGGCGGGGAGCGCGAGAAGGGCTATCCCCACCCCTACCTCTCCGGCGCCGAGCTGTGCGAGGCGCTGAACCGTCCCGACCTCGCCGATCTGCTGGGCACTCCGGGGGAGCGCGCGAAGAGCGCCGGCGGCAGCGGCGGCTCCTTCAAGACCAGCGGCGGCCGGGAGATCGCCATGCCGTCCGCCCGGGTCGAGTTCGAGACCTACACCGTGACGCTGGGGGCCTCCTACGGCAACCTGCCGGTGGCCCGGTCGGCCACCCTGCTGGGGGACACCGCTCCCCCGCGCACCGTGCTGGGCCGCCCGGCGGCCCTCTACTCGGACCGCACCATCCAGCTCAGCTTCCGCCTCGACGGGAGCGACTCCAGCAGCGCCCCCGGCGTCCCGGCCCGTGTCCTGACCGTGGCCCGGGACGCGAGCGACAACGGGGACTCCTTCGATGTGACCCTGTGGCGCAAGGACGGCGCCCTGCCGGACGACGCGGTGGTGCTCCGCGTCGCGGAGACCCTCCTGCCGACCGTCCCGCGCTGGACGCCGGCGGGCTGACCCGTCCGCTGCCCCGTCCGCACTACGCGAGCCGGTGCCGGACCCATACGTTCGGCTCCACGTACACCGCGTAGCCCTGCTCCGGGTCGCAGTGGACCGGCGCGAGGGCGCCCGGGACGCGGACCGGGCCCGGGGTGGCGAAGGGGAGGCCGGTCCACCCGCGCCATTCGGCGAGCGAGGCGGTGACCGTCATCGAGAGCGGGGCGACCGAGTCGATCACCGCGCCCGCGCGGACGTGGACGCGCAGCCACGGGTCGTGCGGGAGGCCGTCCTCGCGGGTGCGGTACGCGTACTCGTGGATGGAGGTGTCCGGCTCGGCCGGTTTTCCGCTGGGCCGGACCGGGGCCACGACCTCGGCGAAGCCGCGGGCCCGGGCGTTGTCCCGCATCGCGGCGAGCATCCGCCCGGACAGGCCCTCGCCCTGCCGGTCGGTGGCGACGCTGATCTCGATCGCGCTCACCGTGTCGGGCCGCACCCCGCGCCGCAGGTCGGAGAAGGCCCACATCAGGACCCGGTCCCAGCCCTGCGCGGGCAGCGCCCCGTCGCGGCCGGCCGCGTGCTGCGCGAAGGGCACGCTGAATCCCCGGGCGACGACCGTGTCCCCGTCCGTGGCGACCAGCACGTACTCCGGCAGTTCCGCCACCATCCGCGGGTACAGCAGCCAGGCCAGCGCGTCGTGCTCGGCGAAGGCGGGCCACGAGTCCTTCATGTCCCAGAGCCGTCCGGCCAGTTCGGGCCGCTGTGCGATCGTGGTGATGATGATGCCGGTCATCTCCGCAGGCTAGGCACGGCGCGGCCCGGGTCTCAAACGGTTTACACCGGGGCCTGCAGGGAGAGGTGCCAGCGCCCGGACCAGCCCGTCAGGGTCATGGTCGACAGCGGCCGGACGTCCACGTTCCAGTAGGTCAGCGGCGGTGCCTTCAGCGCGTAGACCAGGGCGGCCCGGACCACGGAGGGCTCCGCCACCGCCACGATCGCGCCCCCGTCGTCGGCGGGCCTGGTGTCGAGCCAGCCGCCGATCCGGGAGATGAAGGCGAGCAGCGACTCGCCGCCGTGCGGGGCGGCGCGCGGGTCGGTGAGCCAGAGGTCCACCGCCCCCGGCTCGTACGCGGTCACCTCGGCCAGGGTCAGCCCCCGCCAGCGGCCCATGTCGCAGTCGCGGAGCGCGGGCTGGGCGAGGGGTGCGTACCCGAGGGCCTCGCCGGTGGCCCGGCTGCGCGGGGTGGGCGAGCAGTAGCGCAGTTCGGCCGCGCCCAGCGGGACGAGGCCGGGTGCGGCGGTCTCCACCGCCTGCCAACCGGCCCCGTCGAGCGGGCGGTCGTCGTCGAAGCGCTCGGCGAGCAGCGAGGAACTGCGGGCTGCGGCGACGAGCGAAAGCCGAACGTGCATGCGGTGATGGTGAGCCGCCCGACGCGCGGGGTCAAGCGTCGGGACCGACCCCGCCGACCAGGCCGGCCCGCATCCGCTGGACCGCCTCCACCAGCTCTCCGGGGCCCGACACCCCGGCGAAGCTCATCCGGACGTACGGCCCGGGCGGTTCCGCGCAGAAGTACGGGCGGCCGGGCGCGACGGCGACCCCGGCGCGCAGGGCCGCGGCGGCGAAGGCGGCGTCGTCTCCGCCGCCGGCCGGCCGCACCCACAACTGGTATCCGCCGGACGGCAGATGGGGCAGCTCCAGGGCGGGCAGCTCGCGCCGCAGGGCCCCCGCGAGCACGTCCCGCCGGTGCCGCAGTTCGGCGGCCACGGTCCGCAGGTGGCGCGGCCAGGCGGGTGCGCCGACCAGTTCCAGGGCGGCTTCCTGGAGTGGCCGGGGCACGAAGAAGCTGTCCACGACCTGGATGGCGCGCAGCCGGTCCACCACCGGGCCGCGGGCCGCCAGCGCGCCCACCCGCAGGCTGGGCGAGGTGGCCTTGGTCAGCGAGCGGACGTGCACCACCACCCCGTCGGGGTCTTCGGCTGCCAGCGTCGCGGGCAGCGGCCCCGCGTCCTCGTGGGCCAGCGCCCGGGCGTAGTCGTCCTCGACCACGAAGGCCCCGGCGGCCCGCGCGATCCGCAGGACCTCGGCCCGCCGCCCGGGAGCCAGCACCGCCCCGGTCGGGTTCTGGAACAGCGGCTGGCATACGAAGACCCGTGCCCCGGTGGCTTCGAAGGCGGCGGCGAGCAGCTCCGGCCGGACCCCCTCGGCGTCCACCGGGACCGGCACGGGCCGGCATCCGGAGGCGCGGGCGATGGCCAGCAGCCCGGGGTAGGTCGGCGACTCCACCAGGATCGGCGCCCCGGGCGGCGCGAGCGCCCGCAGGGCGGTGGCCAGCGCGCTCTGCCCGCCCGCGGTGATCAGCACGTCGGCGGCGCCGACGGCCAGTCCGGCGCCGCCGATCTCGCGGGCGAACCAGTCGCGCAGCTCGGGCAGCCCCTCGATGGGCGGCCGCCCCCAGGCTCCGGGCCGCCGCCCGGCCCGGGCCAGCGCGGCCGCCATGGCCCGCTCGGGCTGGAGGGAGGGGTGCAGGTAGCCGCCGTTGAGCTCGATGACCCCGGAGGGCGGCACGGCCAGCGAGCCGACCACGCCGGTGGCGTCGACGGAGCGCGGGACCACCTCCCCGACGGCCTCCGCGCTGAGGGCGACCTCCTGCCAGGAGGTGTCCCCGGAGGCGGGGGCCGAGGTGCGCGGGCGGGCGCGGAAGACCCCGGCGCCGGGCCGGGTGACGACGAGGCCTTCGGCGGCGAGCTGCGCGAGGGCTCGGGAGACGGTGACGGGGCTGACGCGGTAGCGCTCGACCAGGGCCCGGCTCGACGGGAGCTTTCCACCCACCGAGTAGCGGTTGAGTTCGGACCGGAGGGACTCGGCCAGTTCCGCCACACTGCTACGCTCATACATGACAGCACAGAATAGCGCTACTCGCCCGACATCGATAGCGGTTGGCGGATCCGCCACCGGGACCCGGCCCCAGACCCGGGGCACCCTCCTCGCCCTGCTCGGTGTCGTCGCCTTCTCGCTGACCTTCCCCGCCACCGCCTGGGGCCTGGAGAGCTTCGGCCCCTGGTCGCTCGTCGCCCTGCGCAGCGTTCTCGCGGCCGTCATCGCCGGCGGCTTCCTGCTGGCCGCGCGGGTGCCGCTGCCCGCCCGCGAGCACTGGGCGGGCCTGGCTGTCGTCGCGGGCGGTGTGGTCGTCGGCTTCCCGCTGCTCACCACCCTCGCGCTGACCACCTCCACCACCTCGCACGCCGCCGTCGTGGTCGGCCTGCTCCCGCTGACCACGGCCGCGCTCTCCGCGCTGCGCACCGGGGCCCGGCCCTCGCGCCGGTTCTGGGCCGCGGCCCTCGCCGGGGCCGCGGTGGTCCTCGCCTTCACCGTCGCGCAGAGCGGCGGCTCCCTCTCCGCCGGCGACGCCTACCTGTTCGCCGCCCTGCTGGTGTGCGCCGCCGGATACACCGAGGGCGGGCGCCTGGCCCGGGTGCTGCCCGGCTGGCAGGTGGTCGGCTGGGCGCTGGTGCTGTGCCTGCCGCTCACCGTCGCGGGCTCCGCGCTCGGGCTCGCGTACGAGCCGGTGCACCTGACCGGCCACGGGCTGGCCGGCCTGGTGTGGGCGGCGGCCGGCTCCACCTTCCTCGGCCTGTACGTCTGGTACCGCGGCATGGCCGAGATCGGCGCTCCGCGGGCCAGCCAGCTCCAGCTCGCCCAGCCGCTGCTGACCCTGGTCTGGTCGGTGGCCCTGCTCGGCGAGCACCTGTCGCCCGCCGCACCCGTGGCCGCCTGCGCGGTCCTCGTCTGCATCGCCGTGACCCAACGGGTCAAATAGCAGCGGAACGACCTAAACTGCTAGCACCGGATCGGACCGCCACCGAGGAGGTCAGTTATGCGCGCGACCGAGGGCGACCAGCTGGTGCAGCACGGCAGGATCGTCGGGCAGCACGACAAGGTGGGTGAGATCACCCAGGTGCTGGGCGAGAACGGAACTCCCCCGTACCGGGTCCGCTTCCAGGACGGCCACGAGGCCCTGATGGCTCCCGGACCCGACTGCACGGTCCGCCACCCCTCAGAGCCCGAGCACTGAGTCAGCGCGGGGGTACGACCGACCCGTAGTGGTCGGCGACGACCCTGGCCATGGCCCCGTTGGGGTCCGCGGCCACCTGCTTCGCCGAGAAGTAGGCATGGCCGCGGACCTCGGGGTACTGGCGGGCGAACCGCACGTGCCGGGAGAGCTCCGCCGGATCGCGCCAGGCCGCGGTCGGGCTGTCCGCGTCGCAGCGGTACAGCGCCTCCCCCACGTACAGGTCCACGCCCGTGCCCGCGACCGTCCGCGCCCACCACGGGACGATGTCGGCGTAGTCGGCGGTCGGGTGCCCGATCTGCCAGTAGGCCTGCGGCACGATGTAGTCGATCCAGCCCTCGGTGACCCACTTGCGGGTGTCCGCGTACAGGTCGTCGTAGGTGCCCAGGCCCGCCCGTGTGGGTGAACCGCTCGGGTCCTTGTCGGAGTTGCGCCAGACCGCGAACGGGCTGACCCCGAAGCGGGCCGCGGGCCGGACCTTGCGCAGCCGCTCCGACATCTCGCGGACCAGGGTGTCGGTGTTGTTGCGGCGCCAGGCCGCGCGGGTGGGGAAGTCGGCCCCGTACTCCTCGTAGGCCTCGTCGTCGTCGAAGTACTCGCCGTCCGCCGGGTACGGGTAGAAGTAGTCGTCCCAGTGCACCCCGTCCACCGGGTAGCGGGAGACGGCGTCGAACATGGCGTCCTGGACGAAGAGCCGCACCTCGGGCAGACCGGGGTTGTAGAAGAGCTTCCCGCCGTACTCGACGGTCCAGTCGGGGTTGAGCCGCGCCGGGTGCTCGGGCGCCAGCCGGTCGGGGTCGGTGTGGTTGGCCACCCGGTACGGGTTGAACCAGGCGTGCAGTTCCAGCCCGCGGGCGTGGGCTTCGGTGACGGCCGTGCCCAGCGGGTCCCAGCCGGGATCCACGCCCTGCTCCCCGGTCAGCCACTGCGACCAGGGCTCCAGCTTCGAGGGCCACAGCGCGTCCGCCGCCGGCCGGACCTGGAGGATCACGACGTTGAGCCGGCGCCGCACGGCACTGTCGAGGAGGCCGATCAGCTCCGCGCGCTGCTCCCGCGCCGACAGCCCGCTCTCGGAGGGCCAGTCCACGTTCGACACGGAGGCCACCCACATCCCCCGGAACTCGGCGGTCGCCGCCCCCCGGGCGGGCCCGGGCACGCCCCGCTCCCCGGCGGGCCCCGGCCGCTGCACCGCCCGCGCCGCGCCCGCCCGTCCCGCCGAGACCGCGGCCAGCGCTCCCGCGGCTCCCGCCAGCAACCCCCGACGTCCGATGTACGCCATGTGACGACTCCCTCTCTCTCCGTGACACAACCCCGCGAGTTGACAGCATGCCCGCCCCGGCCGGCCGGAGAGGTCAAGGTCGGGGGTAACGTCGGGGGGCGTGGCGGGCGCCGGAATCGCACGGGGGACCCGCCTACGGATGAGCAGCGAAAGGCACGAAGTGACTGACCTCCCTTCCGACATCACCCGAGTCGGCGTAGTGGGCTGCGGCCAGATGGGCGCCGGCATCGCGGAGGTGTGCGCCCGCAGCGGTCTTGAGGTGAAGGTCGCCGAGACCACGGGCGAGGCCCTGGAGATCGGGCGCACCCGGCTGCACAACTCCCTGACGAAGGCCGCCGAACGCGGCAAGATCACGGAGGAGGAGCGGGACGCCACCCTGGCCCGCCTCAGCTTCACCACCGACCTCGGCGAGTTCGCCGACCGCGACCTCGTCATCGAGGCGGTCGTCGAGAACGAGCAGGTCAAGACGGAGATCTTCCAGGTCCTCGACCAGGTGATCACCCGCCCGGACGCGATCCTCGCCTCCAACACCTCCTCGATCCCGCTGGTCAAGCTGGCCGTCGCGACCTCGCGGCCCGACCAGGTCATCGGCATCCACTTCTTCAACCCGGCCCCGGTGCAGAAGCTCGTCGAGCTGATCCCTGCGCTGACCACGGGCGAAGAGACCGTCAAGCGCGCCGAGGCCCTGGTGCGGAACGTGCTGGGCAAGCACGCGGTCCGCGCCCAGGACCGGTCCGGGTTCGTCGTCAACGCGCTCCTGGTCCCCTACCTGCTCTCGGCGATCCGGATGTTCGAGTCGGGCATCGCGAGCCGCGAGGACATCGACAACGGCATGGAGCTGGGCTGCGCCCACCCGATGGGCCCGCTGAAGCTGTCCGACCTGATCGGCCTGGACACCATCGCCTCGATCGCCGACTCGATGTACGCCGAGTACAAGGAGCCGCTGTACGCCGCTCCCCCGCTGCTCCAGCGGATGGTCGACGCGGGCCGCCTCGGCCGCAAGACGGGCTCGGGCTTCTACCCGTACGGCTGACCGCCGGCGGGTGTCCCGCTAGCCGAGCCGCAGGTGATGCAGCAGGAGCAGCCCGGCCGCCATGTTGGCGGCCGGGATCTCCCCGCGCGCGATCATGTCCGGTACGAGCTTCAGCGGGACCCATTCGCGGCGTGAGGACTCGAAATCGTCCTCGGGGTGGCCGATGTAGGTGGCCCCGTCCGCCCAGTAGAGGTGGTGGCGGGCATCGGTCAGCCCGTTGGACGGCTCCACGGTCATCAGGTGGTGGAGCGGCCCGGGCCGCCAGCCCGACTCCTCCTCCATCTCCCGCGCGGCGGCCGTCTCGACGGACTCCCCGTCCTCGACGACCCCGGCGGGCAGTTCCCAGCCCCAGCTGCCGGTGATGAAGCGGTGCCGCCACAGCAGCAGCACCTCGTTGGCCTCGTTGACGGCCGTGGCGACGGCGACCGGGCGCAGCCGGATCACGAAGTGGTCCAGGTGCCGGCCGTCGGGGAGTTCCACGTCGGCGAGATTCACGTCGAACCAGCGGTTCTTGTACACAGTCTGCTCACTCAGGTTCATCCACTGCACGGCTGTGCCACCTTCCGATCGGGTTGGTGGCAACATGGCAGCAGTTCGAGCCGTCACAGGGGAACGCGCAAAGCCCCGTCGATGAGCTGGGCGGTCTCCTCCGCACCCGAACAACCGCTGGTCAGCAGCTGTTCGCGGACCGCCCGCAACCGGTCGCGCAAGCGCAGCGACTCCATTCCCTTGGCCCGCTCGGCCATTTCGGCCGCGGCCGCCACCGCCCGGTCCGCCTCGCCCTGGCGCAGCTGGATCTCGCACAGCATCGCGAGCCGGTGCACCCGGCCGCGGTCGTGCGCGGGGGTGCCGACCGCGGCCGTCGCCTGCTCGTGGGCCGCCGTGAGGTACCCGAGGCTGAGCAGCGCCTCGGCGACCTGGACGTTGACCAGCCCGGGCTGGACGTAGCCGGTCTCGTCCGGTTCGGTGCCCGGGTGAATCCGCTCGGCGGCCTCCTCGGCGTGCCGGATGCAGGCCAACGCGGCGCGGGTGTCGCCGAGTTGGGCGTACGCCTTGGCCTGCATCGCGTACAGGTCGGCGGCCAGGGCCTGGGTGGTGTGCCGGCCGGCGGCGCGCAGCGCGGCCTCGGCGAAGGCGACGGCCTGGCGGTACTCGCGCAGGTGCAGGGACTGGTTGACGATCAGCGCGATGACGTACGCCCCGAGCCCGCGGTCCCCGCTCGCCTTGGCCAGGCGCAGGGCCTGGTGGAAGTAGCGCTGGGCGAGCCCGTGGGCATCCGAGTCGTACGCGCAGATCCCCGCCACCGCCACGAGGGACCCGGTGGCCCGGTGCAGCCGGCGGCCGAGCGCGTCGGGGTAGCTCCCGCGCAGCATGGGGGCCGTCTCGCTGCCCAGGAAGCGCACGATCCGGTCCCGGGTGGCCACCCCGCCGGCCCGGCGGTACATCAGCTCGTAGTGGGCGCGGGCGGCCCGCAGGATCTCGATGTGCTCGGGCCCGATCCGGTCCGGGCCCTCCCGGGAGACGTCGGCGTCCTCGGGCGGGTTCTCCCACTCCCAGACCGGGATGACGGCGGGCGTCCCGGTGACCGCCTGCGCGATGAGCAGCTGCGGCCTGGCCTGCCCGTCGGAACGCCACAGGGCGGCGGCCCGGTCCACGAAGCCGCTGAGCGGGGAGGCGTGCGGGGACACCGGCAGGCCGGGCACGCCGAGCCCGATGTCGTCCAGCCCCAGGGGCCGCCGCAGCCGGCCGCCGAGCACCTCGCAGATCAGGTCGGGGACCTGGCCGCGGGGGCGCTGGCCCTTCAACCACCGGGCGACGGCGGTGTGTTCGTAGCGCAGGGCGAGTCCGCGGGTGCGGCCCGCCTGGTTCACGTAGGCGGCGAGTCCGGCGTGTGACATGCCCGCCTCGGCGAGGAGGGCGTCGAGCAGGACATTGGGCTGCATGGGCCGCTCCAAGGGCTCGTCGGTCTCAGGCTAATGGGTGCGCGGTTCACACGGGGTGTGAACCGTGTACGCGCATAAATGCGATACGCACTCTGCCGCCGGGGCCCTCGCGAGCGCTTCACTTAAGGGCCTCGCCAAGAGGCAGCTCGGGTCGTCGGCTCCCCCTCGTACAGTGCGACGACCCGTCACCGCGCCGCCCGTTCTGCTGTCTGCCCGACACTCCACGGCAGGCGGGCGGCGTGTTCCGGCTCCGCCGGGGCCCGGTTGGTCGCCGGGCCCCGGCGGAGCCGGCCTGACGGAGCCGGCCTGACGGTCAGGACCGGTCGTCGCGGAGCACGAGGAGGGCGACATCGTCGGCGAGCCGCCCTCCGGTGTGCCGGAGCAGGGCCGCGTGCACGCCCGCCACCAGCCGCGCGGGCGTTCGCGGTGCCGGGGCCTCTGCGAGGACGCTCCGCAGGGGGAAGAACGCGCCGGCGGTGTCGCGGGCCTCCTCGGCGCCGTCGGTGTGCAGGAACAGCGTCTCGCCGGGCCCCAGTTCACCGACGTGCTGCGGCTGGACGTCCGTCGGCACGGGGACCACCCCGAGCGGGGGCAGCGTCTCGCCGTCCAGCGCCTGCACGTACGTGGGCCGCTGCGCGGGGCCTCCCCCACCCCGCCCCTTCCCGAAACTGGGGCTCCGCCCCACACCCCGTACGGCGCTACGCGCCCGCGCCTCAAACGCCGGCGAGGCTGGAAATGCCGCTGCACGGCAATCCAGCCCGCCAGGCGGCACCTTCGAGCCCAGCTCGGCCAAGTCCAGCCCCGCCGGCGTTTGAGGCGCGGGGTCTGGGGCGGAGCCCCGGCTGCGCGGAGCGCAGTGCTCTGGGCTCAGCAGGTACGGCCAGGGGTGGCCGCAGTTCAGGGCCAGCAGGGTGCCGTCCGGGGCGATCTGGAGGAGCAGCACCGTCACGAACTCCTCCGCCGCGGGCGACTCCGGCTCGGAGGGGCAGGACGCAGGGTGCTCGGACCGGGCCCGGTCACGGACATGGCGGTCCAGGGCCCGTTCCATCCGCCTCAGCACACCCCCCAGCGACGCCTCGTCGTACGCCGCTTCGCGGAAGGCTCCGAGGACCGCCGCCGCCGCGCCCAGCGCCGGCAGCCCGTGGCCCCGTACGTCCCCGATGACCACCCGCACCCCGTACCCCGTCGGCACGGCCTCGTACAGGTCCCCGCCCACCACCGCACCCCGGCTCGCGGAGAGCTGGGCCGCGGCCAGCGTCAGGCCGGCGATCCGGCCCGGCAGCGGCCGCAGCAGGGCCCGCTGAGCCGCGCCCGCGATCTCCTGCGAGCGGCGCAGCTCGGCCAGCAGCCCGTGCCGGATGTGCAGGGCGCAGCCGGTGGCCAGGATCAGGAAGGCGGCGCACGTCGCCAGGCTCGGCACCAGCCGCCCGGGGGTGGACAGCTCCCAGGACACCGCGGCGCCGCCCCAGGCCAGCACGCACACCCGGCGCACCTGGGGCATCTCCCCTCGCGTGAACATCCGTAGGACTCCCCTCCGGCCCCCACGATTGTTGCGACCGGCCCGTGCCCCCGACACGGGTCACCGGGGTTCTCACCCGAATGAGTGAGGGGCGCATCCGGTGGTCCGGATGCGCCCCTCAACTGGCCTTACTCGGGTGCGCTACGCGCCCCGGAGCACCGCCCCGGTCCGCTCGCCGGCCAGGGCCACCGCCGCGTCGCGCGCGGCCGTGGACTCCTCGGCGGTCAGCGTCCGGTCGGCCGCGCGGAAGCGCAGCGCGTACGCCAGGGACTTCTTGCCCTCGCCGACCTGCTCACCGGTGAACACGTCGAACAGCCGCAGCGATTCGAGGAGTTCGCCCGCGCCCTTGCGCAGCGCCGCCTCGACGGAAGCCGCCGGGACCGACGCGTCCACGATCAGCGCGACGTCCTGGGTCGCCACCGGGAAGGAGGAGATCCGGGGCGCCTGGAGGGCCTCGCCACCGGCCGCCGCGAGGCGGTCCAGGTCGAGCTCCATCGCGCTGGTGCGGGCCGGCAGGCCCATCGCCTTGACCACGCGGGGGTGCAGCTCGCCGGCGTGGCCGATGACCTGCTCGACGCCGTCGATGGTGACGACCAGCTCGGCGCAGCGGCCCGGGTGCCAGGGGCCGTACTGGCCCTGGCGCACCACGAGCTCGGTACCGGCCTCGACGGCCAGCGAGCGGGCGGCCTCGACCGCGTCCGCCCAGTCGGCCGGGCGGCCCTTGCCCCACCAGCCGGCCTGCTCGCGCGCACCGGCCAGCACGACCGCGGCGTACCGCGGCTGCGCGGGCAGGGCCGCGTTCAGGGTGGCGATCTCCTCGTCCGTGGGACGCCGGTCGACGGGCAGCCGTACGGCGACGCCCGGCTGCGCGGCGGCCCGGAAGACCGAACCGGTCTCGAAGAGCGCGAGGTCGTGGCTGCCCCGGCTGTCGTTGCGGCGCAGCGCGCCGAGCAGACCCGGCAGCAGCGTGGTGCGCAGTGCCGGCTCCTCGTCGGAGATCGGGTTGACCAGCTTGACGACCTGGCGGGCGGCGTCGTGGGCGGGGAGCTGGAGCTGGTCGAAGACCTGCTCGCCGATGAACGGGTAGCTCAGCGCCTCGACGTAGCCGGCGCCGGCCAGCGCGCGGCCGACCCGGCGGTGCAGCTGCTGCCGGGCGGTGAGGCCGCGGCCGGAGGGCACCTGCGGGAGGGTCGACGGGAGGTTCCCGTAGCCCTCCAGCCGGATGACCTCTTCGGCGAGGTCGTTGGGCGCGGCGAGGTCGGGCCGCCACGACGGGACGGTGACGACGAGCTCGTCCTGGCCGTAGACGTCGCAGCCGATCTCCTGGAGGCGGCGGACGACGGTCTCGCGGCCGTACTCCATGCCCGCGACCCGGTCGGGGTGGTCCGCGGCCATGGCGATGGTGCGCGGGGCGCCCGGGGCGATGACCTCGGTGACCCCGGCCTCGGCGGTGCCGCCCGCGAGGAGCACGAGCAGGTCGACGGTCCGCTGCGCGGCCGCGGCGGCGGCCTGCGGGTCGACGCCCCGCTCGAAGCGCTTGGAGGCCTCGGAGGAGAGCTTCAGGCGGCGGGCGGTGCGCGAGATCGACACGGCGTCGAAGTGCGCGGCCTCGATGACCACCTCGGTGGTCCCGGTGACGGCGCCGGTCTCCGGGTCGGTGACGGAGTCGGCGATCTCGGTGTTGGCGCCGCCCATGACACCGGCGAGCCCGATCGGGCCGCTGTTGTCGGTGATCACCAGGTCCTCGGCGTCGAGCGTGCGCTTGACGCCGTCGAGGGTGGTGAACTTCTCGCCCTGCTCGGCGCGGCGGACACCGATGGTGCCGTCGATGCTGGAGCGGTCGTAGGCGTGCAGCGGCTGGCCGAGTTCGAGCATCACGTAGTTGGTGATGTCGACGGCGAGCGAGATCGGGCGCATGCCGGCCTTCTGGAGGCGGCGGGTGAGCCAGATCGGGGAGCGCGCGTCGGGGTCGAGGCCGGTCACCGTGCGGGCGGTGAAGCGGTCGCAGCCGGCCGGGTCGTCGATCTTGACCGGGTAGCCGTACGAGTTCGGCTGGGGCACGTCGAGCAGCGCCGGGTCGCGCAGCGGCAGGCCGTAGGCGGTGGCCGCCTCGCGGGCGACACCGCGCATGGACATGCAGTAGCCGCGGTCCGGGGTGATGTCGATGTCGAGGACCTCGTCGACGAGCTGGAGCAGCTCGATCGCGTCGGTGCCGACCTCGTGCTCGTGCGGCAGCACGATGATGCCGTGCGTGCCGTCGTCGCCCATGCCCAGCTCGTCGCCGGAGCAGATCATGCCGTGCGAGGTGCGGCCGTACGTCTTGCGCGCGGCGATCGCGAAGTCGCCGGGCAGGACGGCGCCGGGGAGGACCACGACGACCTTGTCGCCGACGGCGAAGTTCCGGGCGCCGCAGACGATCTCCTGCGGCTCGCCGGTGCCGTTGGCCTGGCCGACGTCGACCGTGCAGAAGCGGATCGGCTTGCGGAAGCCCTCGAGCTCCTCGATGGTCAGCACCTGGCCGACGACGAGCGGGCCCTTGAGCCCGCCGCCGAGCTGCTCGACGGTCTCGACCTCGAGGCCGGCGTCGACCAGCTTGGCGGCCACGTCACGGCCGGTCTCACCCGCGGGGAGGTCGACGTACTCCCGCAGCCAGGAAAGCGGGACGCGCATCAGATCTCACTCCCGAACGGCCGGGTGAAACGGACGTCACCCTCGACCATGTCTCGCATGTCTTCAACGTTGTGGCGGAACATCAGCATCCGCTCGATGCCGAACCCGAAGGCGAACCCGCTGTACTTCTCCGGGTCCACACCGCAGGCGACGAGCACCTTCGGGTTGACCATGCCGCAGCCGCCCAGCTCGATCCAGCCCTCGCTGGAGCAGGTACGGCACGGGCGGTCGGGGTTGCCCACCGACGCGCCGCGGCACACGTAGCACTGCATGTCCATCTCGGCGGACGGCTCGGTGAAGGGGAAGAAGTGCGGGCGCAGGCGGGTGGTGGTGCCCTCGCCGAACAGCTCCTGGACCATGTGGTCCATGGTGCCCTTGAGGTCCGCCATGGTCAGGCCCTCGTCCACGGCGAGCAGCTCGACCTGGTGGAAGACCGGGGTGTGCGTCGCGTCGAGCTCGTCGGTGCGGTACACCCGGCCCGGGCACACGATGTAGACGGGGGGCTTGCGCTCCAGCAGCGAGCGCGCCTGCACCGGGGAGGTGTGGGTGCGCAGCACGACGCCGGACTCGTCGCCCTCGGTGCCCTCGGGCCCCTGGACGAAGAAGGTGTCCTGCATCTGGCGCGCCGGGTGGTCGGGCGTGAAGTTGAGGGCGTCGAAGTTGAACCACTCCGCCTCGACCTCGGGGCCCTCGGCGACCTCGTAGCCCATGGCCACGAAGATGTCCGCGATGCGGTCCATCAGCGTGGTCAGCGGGTGCCGGGCGCCGGCGGGGGTGCGGTCGTAGGGCAGCGTGACGTCCACCGCCTCCTCGACCAGCACCCGCTCGTCGCGCTCCGCCTCGAGCTCGACCGTGCGGGCCCCGAAGGCCTTGTTCACGGCGCCGCGGGCCTGGCCCACGCGCTTGCCCGCCTCGGCCTTGGCCTGCGGGGGCAGCGCGCCGATCTCGCGGTTGGCGAGCGCCAGGGGCGAGCGGTCGCCCATGTGCGCGGTCTTCGCCTCACGCAGCGCGTCGAGGTCGCCGGCGGACGCGAAGGCGGCGAGCGCCTCGTCCCGCATGCGCTCGATCTCTTCCGGTTTCAGTGCCTCGACCTCGACAGGGTCGTACGACTTGTTCGGTGCCGACATCTCTTCCCGTACTTCCGATGGCTGGCTGGTGGTCCCCGTACGGCACGATCAGACCGATCGACACAGAGACACAAAGGTGCCAAAGGACGAGTCTAAAGGTCGCCGGGGGTGAAGGAGCCCGTGGGCCGCCTGGCGAGACGCTCCGCAGTGCTACTGCGTGAGGTAGGCCGGGGCGCTCACGGGCAGGATAAATCGGAACTCGGCGCCGCCCCCGGGGCCGCGGCCGACCGTGATGGTGCCGCCGTGGGCCTCCACGATGCCCTTGACGATGTACAGGCCCAGGCCGGTGCCGCCGCGCTTGCTCCCCCGCCAGAAGCGGGTGAAGACGCGGCCCATCGACTCCTCGGGGATCCCGGGGCCTTCGTCGGACACGGTGACGGCGGTTCCCTTCTCATGCGGCGATACGTCGATGGTGACCGTTCCGTCTCCATGGCGCACCGCATTTTCGAGGAGGTTGCCGAGGATCTGGTCGATCTTGTCCGGGTCGGCCCAGCAGTCGGGGAGCGCGCGGCTCACTCGTACGAGGAACCGCTCGGGGGCCTGGCCGTTCGCGGTGAGCGCCTGGACGTGGCGGCCGACGGCGGTGGCGAGGTCGACGGGCTGGCGGCGCACCTCCAGGCGGCCGGAGTCGATGCGGGAGATGTCGAGGAGCTCGGCGATGAGGCGGGTGACGCGGTTGGCGTCGGCGTCGACGGTCTCCAGCATCAGCCGCTTCTGGTCGTCGGTGAACCGCTCCCACTTGGCGAGCAGGGTCGCGGTGAACCCCTTGACGGAGGTGAGCGGGGAGCGCAGCTCGTGCGCCACGGTGGCGATCAGCTCGGCGTGGCTGCGCTCGGTGCGGCGGCGGGCCTCGGTCCCGCGGAGCGTGACGACGAGCCGCCTCAGCGGGCCGGTGGGGTGGGTACGGACGTAGCTGGCGGAGACGAGCACCTCGCGCCCGCCGGGCAGCAGCAGGTTCCGCTCGGGCTGCCCGCGGCGCGTGGCCAGACCGCCGTACGGGTCGGTCAGCGCCCACCAGCGGCGGCCCTCCAGGTCCTCCAGCGGCAGTGCGCTGTCGATCCGGGTGCCGAGCGCCTGGCCGGCGGTGAGTGCGGTGATCCGTGCGGCGGCGGCGTTGAAACAGATCACCGTCCCGGTGTCGTCGGCGACGACGAGCCCGTCGGGCAGCTCGTCGGGGTCCACCCCGAAGCCGAAGCCTTCGCCGCAGGCGGGCGGTGCCGGGGCGCGGTCGCCGGCCGGGGCGGGCTGCGTCGGTGCGCGGTCGGCGCCCGCGGCGGGCGGAGCCGCCTGTGGCGGTACGCCGCGCAGCCCTGCGACGGGGGCCGGGGGTTCGGGGGCGCCCCGGAACCGCGCCTCGGCCGCGTGCGCGGCCTCCGCGGTCCCCGGTGAGCTGTTCGTACCGACGGTCATGTCCCCGTACCCCACATCTCCGAGTAGCGCAGTGGGCCCCCCGGGCCGCCACATTACTAGCTGGGGGTCACGGAGCGGCACCCTCCGGGCGCCCGCTGTGCACGCGCGGACGCGTAGAGGCACACCGCGGCGGCCGTCGCCAGGTTCAGGCTCTCCGCCTTGCCGTGGATGGGGACCCGTACGACGGCGTCCGCCAGCGCCCGCGTCTCCTCCGGCAGGCCCCAGGCCTCGTTGCCGAAGACCCACGCCGAGGGGCCGCCCATGGTGCCCGCGTCCAGCTCGGCGTCGAGGTCGTCCTCGCCGGCCCCGTCGGCCGCCAGGATCCGTACGCCCGCCGCCCGCAGCCCCTCGACGGCCTGCTCCACCGGGACGCCGACCGCGACCGGGAGGTGGAACAGGGAGCCCACGGAGGCCCGTACGGACTTGGGGTTGTAGAGGTCCACCGAGGCGTCGGTCAGCACGACCGCGTCCGCGCCCGCGGCGTCCGCGCAGCGCAGCACCGTACCGGCGTTGCCGGGGTCGCGGACGTGCGCGAGGACGGCGACCAGCTTGGGCCCGGCGGCCAGGATGTCCTCGAAGGGCGAGTCCAGGAAGTGGCAGACGCCGACGAGCCCCTGCGGGGTGACGGTCTGCGAGACCTCCGCCAGCACCTCGTCGGAGGCGTAGTGCACCCGGGCGCCCGCGTCCAGGGCGGCGTCGATGATCTCGGAGTAGCGCTCGGCGGCCTCGACGGTGGCGAACAGCTCGATCAGGGTCGACGCGCCGCCGGCCGCGCGGTGCTCGACGGCCTCGCGGACCGCCTGGGGGCCCTCGGCGATGAACCGGCGCTCCTTGGTGCGGAAGTTGCGCCGCGCCAGTCGCCTGGCGGCGGCCACCCGCGGGGATCGGGGGGAGATCAGCTCGGCGGGGGTGCCCATGTGTCTGCGGTTCTCTCTCGGGGTCCGGAGCGGTGCGACGGGAAAACGGGGAAGCGGGGAAGCGGGGAAGCGGGGAAGCGGGGAAGCGGGGAAAGCACACGGACCCGCAGGCGAGAGGCCTGCGGGTCCGTGGGGGCCGGCCGCGCGGAGCGGCCGGCTAGCCCTTAGGCAGCAACCTTGGGGGCGTTGACGTCGGCCGGGAGGGCCTTCTGCGCGACCTCGACCAGCGCGGCGAACGCGTTGGCGTCGTTGACGGCCAGCTCGGCGAGGATCTTGCGGTCCACCTCGATGTTGGCGGCCTTCAGACCCTGGATGAGGCGGTTGTACGTCATGCCGTTCTGGCGGGCAGCGGCGTTGATGCGCTGGATCCACAGCTGACGGAAGTCGCCCTTGCGCTTCTTGCGGTCGTTGAAGTTGTAGACCAGCGAGTGGGTGACCTGCTCCTTGGCCTTGCGGTACAGGCGCGAACGCTGACCGCGGTAGCCGGAGGCCGCCTCGAGGATCGCCCGGCGCTTCTTGTGGGCGTTTACTGCCCGCTTGACGCGTGCCACTTTTTAACTCCTTGTAGCGGGGCCGTGGTTGTCTTCACACGGCCCGAATTCGATGGGGTCCCGGTCTTGACGCTCATCCGCTCCCTGCGCGGGAGCGGAGAACATCACTTGCCGAGAAGCTTCTTGATCTTCGCGGCGTCGCCGGGGGCCATCTCCGCGGTGCCGGTGAGGCGGCGGGTGACACGGGACGACTTGTGCTCGAGCAGGTGGCGCTTGCCGGCGCGCTCGCGGAGCACCTTGCCGGAGCCGGTGATCTTGAAGCGCTTCTTGGTCCCGCTGTGCGTCTTGTTCTTCGGCATAGCGCCGTTATCTCCTCGTCGGTGGCGCTCCCACCGGTCCGGTTCGGGACCGGCTGACGGGAGCGTCATGTTGTGTCGGTGATTCGAGACAGGCTGCCTCGGAATCAGGCCTCGGCGTTCGCCTCGTCGGCGGCGGCCTCGGTGACGTCGGCATCCTCGGTGATCGTCGCCTCGACTGCGTCGGTCTCCTCGGAAGGAGCCTCCTCGTCGGTGGCGGCGACACCCTGGCGCTCCGCCTTGCGGGCGGCCTGCGCCTCGCGGGCTTCGGCCATCGCCTCGGTCTTCTTCTTGTGCGGACCGAGGACCATGATCATGTTTCGGCCGTCCTGCTTCGGGTTCGACTCGATGAACCCGAGGTCCTCGACGTCCGAAGCGAGACGCTGCAGCAGTCGGTAGCCGAGTTCCGGCCGGGACTGCTCGCGACCACGGAACATGATCGTGATCTTGACCTTGTCGCCCTGCTTGAGGAACCGAACGACGTGACCCTTCTTGGTGTCATAGTCGTGCGGGTCGATCTTCGGCCGGAGCTTCATTTCCTTGATGACCGTGTGCGCCTGGTTCTTGCGCGCCTCACGGGCCTTCATGGCCGACTCGTACTTGAACTTGCCGTAGTCCATGAGCTTGCAGACCGGCGGGCGTGCGGACGCCGCGACCTCGACCAGGTCGAGGTCGTACTCCTGCGCGAGCTCAAGCGCCTTGGCAAGCGGCACGATGCCGACCTGCTCGCCGCTGGGACCGACGAGTCGTACCTCGGGAACGCGAATCCGGTCGTTGATGCGGGGCTCGGTGCTGATGGATCCTCCTCGGTAGCACCACACGGCTGCCTGGCAGACAGCCGCTGACGTGTATTTCCGTCAGACCGACCACAGCGGGAGAATGAAAAAAGCCCCGCCGGGCACAGGCAGGGGCTCCAATACAACCGGAGCACCGCCGCGTGCGAACCGCGGGGCGCAGACTCGGGCAGCTTTCCATCGTCCGTACGGAACGATGGATGCCGCCTGACCGGTGACCCGCCGCCCCGGAGGGTGGTCGGGTGGGAGATCGGAGCCTCCACTTGTGGGCCGGGGACACAGGTCTCCGGCCGGTCGTAGCCCAATATAGCATTCCGCGCCAGAGCCGCTCACCCGGTGCTCCGGTCGGGGGCGACCCCCGACCGGCTTATCGTGTGGAGCATGACTGACGCGACCCTCCCCACCGACCCCGCCGCCGACGAGGCCCCCGATTACGACGCGATGACCCGCGACATCGCGGACGTCCCCGCCGTCGAGGTGATCACCACGGTGGCCGTGCACCTGCTGAGCGCCGCGGCGGTCAACCTGGGCCTGGACAAGCCGGACTCCGAGCACAAGGACCTCGACGAGGCCCGCAAGCTGATCACGGCCCTGGCGGGCCTGGTCACCGCGAGCGCCACCGAGATCAGCTCCTTCCACGCCGCCCCGCTGCGGGACGGCCTGAAGTCGCTGCAGCTGGCCTTCCGCGAGGCGTCGATCGTTCCGGACGAGCCGGGCCAGGGGCCGGGCGAGAAGTTCACGGGTCCCGTTTACGCCTGATCGCACGACGAAAACCCCTGAGGCGGGTCTCTCCGAAACGCTGCGAACGTTTCGGAGAGACCCGCCTCGTTTTTGTCGTTCAGCGGGTGAACAGCGCCTCGCCGGGCGGGGCCGGGGCCTCCGGCGGCAGCAGCGCCAGGTCCAGCCCGCGGACCAGCCGGGCCCGCAGGGTCGCGTCCGCCGCCAGGGCCTCGGCCACCCGGCGGGCCGCCGCCGGGGCCTGCTCGCCGGCGGCCAGCACGATCGCGAGGATGCCGTCGGCGTCGGCGCCGCCCGGGCCCAGGTGGGCACGGAGCACGGCCGGTTCCGCGGACACCGCGGCCCGTACGGCCTCCCGTACGGCGGGATCGGCCAGCGGGCCCGCGTCCGTGCGGCCCTCGGCCAGGGCGAGCAGCGCGGGGCCGGTCAGCTGGTAGGTGACGGGGCCGGCCAGGTCCAGGACCACGGTGTCGGCCTTCTCGTGCGCGGCGGCCGCCAGGGCCTGGTGCAGCGGGACCGCCACCGGCCGGGCCGCCGGGTCCCAGAGCGCCAGCGAGGCGATCGAGGTGAAGGCGGGCAGGGCCCGCCGGTCGCCCGCCCGCAGGGTCGGGACGGCCATGTCGCTGGTCTTCTCGCGCTTGAGGCCCGTCTCCGGATCGGTCTCCACCTCGCCGAGCACGGCGACGACCGGGACCAGCAGGCGGGCGTCCTTGAGGGCGGCCAGCACCTGCGGCTCGTTCGCCCGGTCCTTCGACCACGCGGCCAGGGCCGCGCTCAGCCGGGGATCGGCGGAGCCGTCGTCGTCGGAGAAGCCGGGGTCGGGAATGTTCTTGTTCGCCATGTTCGCCACAGTTACCCGACCCTACTGTGCCGGGCGCGACGGGATCGTGAGGGGTTGGCGCTCCCGCGCCCGGGTGCCCCGCCGCGGGCGCCGGGCCAGTACGGCGGCCAGTACGAGCAGCGCCGCCCCCGCGGCCGCGGCCTCCGGAGCGCCCAGCCGGGCCTCGCGCTCGGGCGGGCGCACCGGGTCGGGGCCGGGCCCGAAGTAGGGCTGCCCGGCCGCGGCAGGTACCGGAGCGGCCGCCTCCGGCTGGACGGCCCCCGCGACCTGGAGGGCCGCGACGGGATCCACCAGCCCGTGGCCGCGCGCGTCGTCGCGGCCTCCGGCGGGACTGTCGGAGGCGGTGTCCTCCAGCAGCTTCTTGATCTGGGCCGGGGACAGGTCCGGGTGGGCCGCCTTGACGAGGGCCACCGCGCCGGAGACGAAGGCCGCGGCGGCGCTGGTGCCCCAGCCCTCGTAGTACGAGCGGTCGGGGTCGGCGATGACGATGTCGACGCCGGGGGCGCTGACGGTGGCGTACCAGTTGCGGGTGGAGAAGCGCGCCTTCCTGCCCTTGCGGTCGACGGCGGTGACGGCGATGACCCCGGGGTAGGCCGCCGGGTAGGAGACGCGGTCGCCGCTCTGGCCGCCGTTGCCGGCGGAGGCGACGACGACCACGCCCTTGCCGAGGGCGTACTGGACGGCCTCGTCCTCCCCCGCCTCGTGGTGGGCGGAGTCGCTGTCGTCGCCGAGGGACAGGTTGATCACGTCGGCACCGTGGTCGGCGGCCCAGCGGATGCCCTCGGCGAGGGCGCCGCCCTTGCTGTCGCGGGCCTGGGCGCGGCCCGGGTCGCCCTCCTCCAGGATCACGCGGACCGGCAGGATGCGGGCCTGCGGGGCGACGCCGAGGACGCCCTGGCCGCGGCTGGAGCCGTGGCCGTGCCCGGCGATGATGCCGGCCATGGCGGTGCCGTGGCGGGCCCAGGCGCGGTCGCCGCGGCCGGCGCCCATGCCGACGAGGTCGGTGCCGTCGAGGACCTGCCCGGCGAGGTCGGGGTGGGAGGCGTCCACTCCGGTGTCGAGCACGGCGACCGTGACCCCGTCGCCGCGGGTGGTGCCCCAGGCCTCTTCGGCGCGCAGGGCCAGCAGTCCCCACTGGCGGTCGCGGATGGTGTCGGCGACCGCCGGGGGTGCGGCGGCGACCGCGAGGAGGGCGCCGACGGCCAGGGCGGCGGCGCCCCGGCCGAAGGCCCGTCGCAGGCGGGTCGGGCGGGGCCGGTGGGGCCCGGGGGACCGGCGGGGCGTCATCGGGCGGCCTCCGGGGTGGGCGTGACGGGCGGTGCGGCGAGGAGCGCCAGGCCGTTGCCGATGCGGTCGGCGACCGCCTTGGCCTCGTGTCCGAGGCCCGCCTGGGCCACGGCTCCCGTGGCGTCCTTCTTCATCGCGTCCTCCGCGGGGCGGGGAGCGTCGAGGGAGCGGCCGTCGGCGAAGGCGGAGACCGTGTAGACGACGACGGGGGCCTCGGCGCGCACGGAGGCGGTCCAGGCGGCGCGCTGGCCGTCGGCGAACCCGTAGGCGGGCGGGGCGGTGAGCCGGGCGGTGAGGGCGGCCGTCGCGGGGGCGTCGGCGGGGGTGAAGACCATGCCGACGGTGATCAGGGAGCTGCGGGTGGCGTCGGTGTAGGTGGCGCGGAGCACGCGGGTGCAGCCGGTGCCGGTGGCGGCCAGCAGTCCCTGCCAGTCGGGCGCGAGCGCGGCCGGGCAGTCGGCGTCGGGGGCGAGGGCGATGCGGGTCCAGACGCGGTTCGACCCGCCGGGGCCCGTCGCCTGGCCGGCGAGGACGGGCGGGAAGAGGCTGTCCACCGGGGCGGAGCGCCACAGCGAACCGGCCTTGCGGTAGACGGCGTCGGCGGGCAACGGCCGGTGCGCGGCGCGCTGTTCGACCCAGGTGCCGATGCCGGCTCCGCCGAGGAGACCGAGGCCGAGGAGGCCGCTGAGCACGGCGGCGAAGAGGCGGCCGCGGGGCCGGTGCGTCCCGACGGGCAGGGGCGGGGTCGGGGGCGGGGGCGGATCGGGCTCGCCCAGGACCGCGGTCCGCGGTGTCGTCGTGGTCATCCGGCGGCTCCGCCCCCCGTTCCGTACGGCTGCCTGCCCGTACTCTACGGGGTCCCTGGGCGGGGGCTGAGCTCAAGGCAGCGGCCTGCCGGCCGCCCCGGGGCTCCGCCCCGTACCCCGCGCCTCAAACGCCGGCGGGGCTGGATTTCGCTCCCGCCGTCCGCGAAGTGCGACTGGAGTGCCTGCCGGGCAAATTCAGCCTCGCCGGGCACCATCCAGCCTCGCCGGCGTTTGAGGCGCGGGCCCGCGCAGCGGGATCCGCGGCCGGGACCCCTACCCATCGGTACAACCGTCTGGCAGGCTCCCGCCATGAACTCCCCCGCCGCCGACCGCGCCCGGTACGACCGGGCGACCGCGCACCTGGACGCGCCGCTGGCCATCGTGGATCTCGACGCGTTCGACGCCAACGCCGACGACCTCGTGCGCCGCGCCGGCGGCAAGCCGGTCCGGGTGGCCAGCAAGTCCGTACGGTGCCGTGTGCTCCTCGAACGGGTCCTGGCCCGGCCCGGGTTCGCCGGGATCATGTCGTACACCCTCGCCGAGTCGCTGTGGCTGGCCCGCTCCGGGTTCGAGGACGTGCTGCTGGCCTACCCGTCCGCCGACCGGGCCGGCTTCGGCGAGCTGGCCGGCGATCCCAAGCTGGCCGCCGCCGTCACCGTCCTGGTGGACGACCCGGCCCAGCTGGAGCTGATCGACCGGGCCCGGGACGGCGGCACGCAGGAGATCCGCGTCTGCCTGGAGCTGGACACCGCGCTGCACCTGTTCGGCGGGCGGATGCGCGTCGGGGCGCGGCGCTCACCCCTGCGGGAGCCCGGGCAGCTGGCCGAGCTGGCCCGGACGATCGGTTCCCGGCCGGGGTTCCGGGTGGTGGGGCTGATGGCGTACGAGGGCCACGTCGCCGGTGTCGGGGACGCGCTGGCCGGGCGGCCGGTGCGGTCGCGGATGATCCGGCTCATGCAGAGCGCGGCCCGCAGGGAGCTGGCGGCGCGGCGGGCCGAGGTGGTGCGGGCCGTGCGGGAGGTGGTGCCGGACCTGGAGTTCGTCAACGGCGGCGGGACCGGGAGCGTGGCCGAGACGGCCGCCGAGGAGGCGGTCACGGAGATCGCCGCCGGGTCGGGGCTCTACGTGCCGCGGCTGTTCGACAACTACACCTCCTTCAGCGGGCGTCCGGCCGCGCTCTTCGCGCAGCCCGTGGTCCGGCGGCCCGGCGTGGGCGTGGTCACGGTGCTCGGCGGCGGCTATCCGGCCTCGGGCGCGGCGGGCGCCGACCGGCTTCCGGTGCCGTACCTGCCGCAGGGCCTGCGCTACGACCCCCGGGAGGGCGCCGGCGAGGTGCAGACCCCGCTGCTCGGCAGCCCGGCCGACGATCTGCTGATCGGCGACCGGGTCTGGTTCCGCCACGCGAAGGCGGGCGAACTGTGCGAGCGCTTCGACACCTTGCACCTCGTCGAAGGCGACCGGGTGACGGCCGCCGCCCCGACGTACCGGGGCGAGGGCCGCACCTTCCTCTAGGGGCTAGAAGACCGTGTCCGTCTGGTCCGGGATGACGCTCGTGTCACCCCGGCGGACGGGTCCCGCCGTGCCGTCGTGGTCGACGTAGCCCGTCGTGGAGCACGGGTAGGGGCCGCTCTTCTGCTTCTTGGGCTCGATGAACATCGGGTTCACGATCCACTTGCCGTCGCTGTTGTCGTAGGCGCGGCACATCAGCTCGTTCTTGTTGCGGTTGACCACCAGCCGCAGGGCGGTGGCGTCGCGCAGGAACGAGATGTCGGTGTCGGAGTCGCCCGCGGCGAACACCTGGCGGCGGGCGGCCGGCTGGACCTTCTCGGCGGCCGCGCCGCGCACGCCGAAGATCTCCTTGTTGATCCAGCAGCGCTTGCCGTCGATGTACGTGATCATCGTGTCGGCGCCGTCGGCGACGGATCCGCAGCCCTGGAGGTGCGGGGTGTACTTCCCGCCCCGGGTCGTGGTGTTGCGGATGCCGATCACGTGGTCCGCCGGGATGCCGACGCCCTGGGCCCAGACCTCGACGACCGGCTGCGGCGAGGCGGAGCTGATCCACACGTCGAAGCCGGCCTTCTGCAGGCCGCCGATGAGGTCCTTCTGCTGGTCGTAGTAGCGCACCCAGCCGGTGGCGGTGCCAGTGCCCACCTGCTGCTTGGTTCCGATGGGCGCGGCCAGGTTCTCGGTGCGGGCGGCGGCGGCGAAGCCGCGGATCTCGCGGGCGGTCCAGCCCTGCATCAGCTGGGGCAGCCAGGCGTACGCGGGCTCGGTCGTACGGCGGTCCCAGCCGGCGAAGGCCGCGGCGGCCGTGCGGGTCGCGCCGGTGCCGTAGACGGCGGCCAGTTCGTCGGCGCAGGCGGCGCCCTCGGGGGTGCCGGTGGGCAGCGGGGCGCCGGGGCGGGCGAGGGTGCCGCAGGCGGCGGCCAGGGCCTGGGCGGCGGCCGGGGTGAGGTGGCGGCTGGTGGTGGACCAGTCGCCGCCGGCGGGCCGGCGGATCTTTCCGTTGCGCAGCAGCCAGTACATGGTGGCGTCGCCGACGTCGTTCTTGACGACGGTGTTGTCCCAGTCGAAGACGGCGACGGGCTTGGTGCGGCTGGGCCGGTACGGGTTGCAGCTGCCGTACTGGTCGATGAGCTGCTGGAGCCGGGCCTGGTTGTCCCCGTACCAGCCGGCCTTGAGCTGCGGGGTCGCGCAGTGTCCGCCGGGGCGGGCCGCCTCGGCGGCGGGCGCGGTGGCGAGGAGGGTGCCGGCGGTTATCGCGGCGGCGGCTACGGCCCGGAGCCGTCGTGTGGTGCTGAGGCGGGTCACTGAGGTAGTCACTCCTGACTCTGATGAAGATCGTCGCGGACGGTAGAGCACGACAGCCGGGCGTCGTGCGACGCCCGGCTGTCGGGAAGGTGGAGCGGAGATGAACGCTTACAGGGGCGTCACGTACGCGCCGGAGATGCCGCCGTCGACGAGGAAGTCGGTGGCGTTGATGAAGGAGGAGTCGTCGCTGGCGAGGAAGGCGACCGCGGCGGCGATCTCGGTGGGCTCGGCGAAGCGGCCCAGCGGGATGTGCACGAGCCGGCGGGCGGCGCGCTCCGGGTCCTTGGCGAACAGCTCCTGGAGGAGCGGGGTGTTGACGGGCCCCGGGCAGAGGGCGTTGACGCGGATGCCCTCGCGGGCGAACTGGACGCCGAGTTCGCGGGACATGGCGAGGACGCCGCCCTTGGAGGCGGTGTAGGAGATCTGCGAGGTGGCGGCGCCCATGATGGCGACGAAGGACGCGGTGTTGATGATGGAGCCGCGGCCCTGGCGCTGCATGTAGGGCAGTGCGGCCTTGCAGCAGAGGTAGACGGAGGTGAGGTTGACGTCCTGGACCCGCTTCCAGGCCTCCAGGCCGGTGGTGAGGATCGAGTCGTCGTCCGGGGGCGAGATGCCGGCGTTGTTGAAGGCGATGTCGACGGAGCCGTAGGTGTCGAAGGCGGTCTTGAAGAGGGCCTCGACCTCCTCGGGGCTGGTGACGTCGACCTTCACGAAGGTCCCGCCGACCTCCTCGGCGGCGGCCTTGCCGGCCGTCTCGTCGATGTCGCCGCAGACGACGTTGGCGCCTTCGGAGGCGAGGCGGCGGGCGGTGGCGAGGCCGATGCCGCTGCCGGCTCCGGTGATGACGGCGGTGCGGCCGACCAGGCGGCGGCAGACGATCTCTTCAGGGGTCTGGCTGGTCATGTTCTTCAGGCCTCCGTGCTGATGAAGACGTTCTTGGTCTCGGTGAAAGCGGTGAGGGCGTCGGGTCCGAGCTCGCGGCCGAGTCCGGACTGCTTGTAGCCGCCGAAGGGGGTCCAGTAGCGGACGCTGCTGTGGGAGTTGACGGACAGGTTGCCGGCGGCGACGGCTCGCGAGACGCGCAGGGCGCGGCCGATGTCGCGGGTCCAGAGGGAGCCGGAGAGGCCGTATTCGGTGGCGTTGGCCAGGCGTACGGCGTCCTCCTCGTCCTCGAAGGGCAGGACGACGGCGACGGGGCCGAAGACCTCCTCGGCGGCCACGGGCGCGGTGGGGGCGACGTCCGTGACGAGGGTCGGCGGGTACCAGAAGCCGGGGCCTTCGGGGGCGGTGCCGCGGATCGCGGTGAGGTCGTCGGTGACGTAGGACCGTACGCGCTCCAGCTGCGTGCGCGAGATCAGCGGGCCCATCTGGGTCTTCTCGTCGGCGGGGTCGCCGACGACCACGCCCTCGATGCCCGGGGCGAGGAGGGAGAGGAAGCGGTCGTAGGCGGAGCGCTGGACGAGGATCCGGGTGCGGGCGCAGCAGTCCTGGCCGGTGTTGTCGAGGAAGGCCATCGGAGCGGCGGCCGCGGCGGCTTCGAGGTCGGCGTCGGCGAAGACGATGTTGGGGCTCTTGCCGCCGAGTTCGAGGGTGACGCGCTTCACCCGGTCGGCGCACTTGGCCATGATCTGCTTGCCGACGCGGGTGGAGCCGGTGAAGACGATCTTGGCTACGCCGGGGTGCTCGACGAGCGCGTCGCCCGCGACCGCCCCGTGGCCGGGGAGCACCTGGAAGAGGTGCTCGGGGATCCCGGCTTCGAGGGCGAGTTCGGCGAGGCGCAGGGCGGTGAGGGGGGTGGTCTCGGCGGGCTTGAGGATGACGGCGTTGCCGGCGGCGAGGGCCGGGGCCAGGCCCCAGGCGGCGATCGGCATGGGGAAGTTCCAGGGCGCGATCACGCCGATGACGCCGAGGGGTTCGAGGAAGGTGACGTCGATGCCGCCGGCGACGGGGATCTGGCGGCCGGAGAGGCGCTCCACTCCCCCGGCGGCGAATTCGAGCAGGTCGCGTACGTTGCCGGCTTCCCAGCGGGCGTTGCCGATGGTGTGGCCGGCCTCGCGGACCTCCAGCTGGGCCAGTTCCTCGATGTGGCCGTCGACGACCGCGGCGAAGCGGCGCAGCAGCCGGGCCCGGTCGGCGGGGGCGGCGGCGGCCCAGCCGCGCTGGGCGGCGGCGGCCCGGGCCACGGCGGCGTCGACGTCGTCCCGTGTGGCGGCCGGGACGACGGCGACGGTTTCCTCGGTGGCCGGATTCAGCACCTTCAGATCGAGGGGGGCCAGCTCATCGGACACGTGGTGCCTCACAGACTTTCGGTCGCATCGGTCGGATCGATCGGGATCGGTGGGAGCGGTGGGAGCGGTGGGAGTGCGGAAGGGGTTACAGGCGTTCGAAGGAGCGGCGCAGCTCCCAGTCCGTCACCGCGGAGTCGTACGCGTCCAGCTCGACGCGGGCCATGTTGCGGTAGTGGGCGACCACTTCGGGGCCGAAGGCGGCCTTGGCGATCTCGCTGTTCTCCCACAGCTCGGCAGCCTCGCGCAGGGTGGCGGGGACGTGGGCGTAGTCGCCGGTGTACGCGTTGCCGGCGCAGGCCTCGGGCAGTTCCAGGCGGTTCTCGATGCCGTAGAGACCGGCCGCGACCAGGCCGGCGACGGCGAGGTAGGGGTTGACGTCGCCGCCGGGGAGGCGGTTCTCGAAGCGCATGGAGCGGCCGTGCCCGACCACGCGGAGCGCACAGGTCCGGTTGTCCACGCCCCAGGCGACGGCGGTCGGGGCGAAGGATCCCGGCCGGAAACGCTTGTACGAGTTGATGTTGGGGGCGTAGAGAAGGGAGAAGTCGCGCAGTGCGGCCAGCTGGCCGGCCAGGAAGTGCCGCATCACCGCGGACATTCCGCCCGGCCCGTCCCCGGCCATCGCGTTGCGTCCGTCGGCGTCGTTGAGCGAGAGGTGGATGTGGCAGGAGTTGCCCTCGCGCTCGTCGTACTTGGCCATGAAGGTGAGCGAGACACCCTCCTGGGCGGCGATCTCCTTCGCCCCGGTCTTGTAGACGGCGTGCTGGTCGCAGGTGGTCAGCGCCTCGTCGTAGCGGAAGGCGATCTCGTGCTGGCCGAGGTTGCACTCCCCCTTCGCCGACTCGACGATCAGGCCCGCGGCCTGCATCTCGTTGCGGATGCGGCGCAGCAGGGGCTCGATGCGGCCGGTACCGAGGATGGAGTAGTCGATGTTGTACTGGTTGGCGGGGGTCAGGCCGCGGTAGTTGGCGTTCCAGGCCTGCTCGTAGGTGTCCTGGAAGACCATGAACTCCAGCTCGGTGCCGACCATCGCGGTGTAGCCGTGCTCGGCGAGGCGCTCCAGCTGGCGGCGCAGGATCTGCCGGGGCGCGGCGACGACGGGCGAGCCGTCGTTCCAGGCGAGGTCGGCGAGGAGGAAGGCGCTGCCGGGGTTCCAGGGGAGGCGGCGCAGGGTGGCGGGGTCGGGGTGCATGGCGAAGTCGCCGTAGCCCCGGTCCCAGGAGGACATCTCGTATCCGTCGACGGTGTTCATGTCGGTGTCGACGGCGAGGAGGTAGTTGCATCCCTCGGTGCCGTGCGCGAGGACCTCGTCGAGGAAGAACTGTGCGGCGAACCGCTTGCCCTGGAGGCGCCCCTGCATGTCGGGGAAGGCCAGGACGACTGTGTCGATCTCACCGCTGGCGACGAGGGAGCGGAGCTCCTCGGGCGCGAGCGGCGGCTTGCGGTCTACCACGGGAATCTCTCCTTCGGTGAGCCGAGGAGGCCTAAGGTATTGAATAGAACCATTGCTTGGGAAGGGGAGGAGCCGAGATGACCGACACGGCGAGCGAGGGCGACGCGATCGCGCGGCTGAATCCCGTACTGCGACAGGTGCGGGCGGGCAACGGTTTCGAGGAGGCGCTGGAGCAGATCCTCCAGGTGGTCCGGCTGGGCCTGGTGCCGGGCGGGGAACGGCTGCCGCCCGAGCGCGAGTTGGCCGAGCGGATGGGCATCAGCCGGGTCACGCTGCGCGAGGTGCTGAAGGTACTGCAGGACCAGGGGCTGGTGGAGGCCCGGCGCGGGCGGTACGGCGGAACGTTTGTGCTGCCCCGTCCGGACACCCCGGCGGGCGGCGCCGAGCAGGAGCTGCGCCGGCGGGTCGCGGGGGTGGACATCGAGGACGCCCTGCGGTTCCGCGAGGTCCTGGAGGTGGGGGCGGCCGGGCTGTGCGCCTCCCAGGGGCTGACCGACGAGGACGCCGACCGGCTGCTCGCGGCGCTGGCCGCCACCCACGACGCCCCGCTCGCCGACTACCGCCGCCAGGACACCCTCTTCCACCTGACCCTGTGCGAACTGGCCGGGTCCGCCACCCTGACGGCCCAGTACGCGGCCGTCCGGGCCACCGTCAACGACCTGCTCGACTGCATCCCGCTGCTGGTGCGCAACCTGGAGCACTCGCAGCAGCAGCACACGGCGCTGGTGGAGTCCGTCCTGGAGGGGGACGCGGCCGGGGCGCGGGAGACCATGCGCGAGCACTGCTGCGGCACGGCGGCGCTGCTGCGGGGGTTTCTGGCCTGAGGGGAACGGGGAGGCCTGGGGAGGTTTTCGTAACTTCTGTTTAACGCGTGGGTCTTGCGCTCTCCACTCCACTGCGGCAAAGGTACGCCCCACAACCATTGCCCCGAGGCAGGAGCGCACGATGGCCGACGACATCGAGGCACGGCTGACAGCCGTGCCCGCACCCACCAAGTCCCACGAGGGCGGCGGCGACCACGCGGACGACTATCTGGAACGCCGCACGCTGCGCCGCGGCAGCGCCGGCTGGCTGCTCCTGACCGGTCTCGGCGTCGCGTACGTCGTCTCCGGCGACTTCTCCGGCTGGAACGTCGGACTCGACAAGGGCGGCTTCGGCGGCCTCGCCATCGCCACCGTCCTCATGGGCACGATGTACGCCTGCCTGGTCTTCTCCCTCGCGGAGCTGTCCACCATCCTGCCCACGGCGGGCGGCGGCTACGGTTTCGCCCGCCGCGCGCTGGGCCCCTGGGGCGGCTTCCTCACCGGCACCGCCATCCTCATCGAGTACATCCTGGCGCCGGCCGCGATCGTCATCTTCATCGGCGACTACGTCGAATCCCTCGGCCTCTTCGGCCTCACCTCCAGTTGGCCCGTCTACCTCGGCTGCTTCGTCGTCTTCATCGGCGTCCACCTCTGGGGCGTGGGCGAGGCCCTGCGCTTCAGCCTCGTCGTGACCGCCATCGCCGTGGCCGCGCTGCTCATCTTCGCAGTGGGCGCCCTGACCGAGTTCGACGCCGGCAGCCTCGACAACATCCCGGTCGACGCGACCGCCTTCGGCTCGAACTCCTGGCTGCCGCTGGGCGTCCTGGGCATCTGGGCCGCGTTCCCCTTCGCCATGTGGTTCTTCCTCGGCGTGGAAGGCGTGCCGCTGGCGGCCGAGGAGGCGAAGGACCCGGTCCGCTCCATGCCGAAGGCCCTGGCCATCTCGATGGGCATCCTCGCCCTGCTCGCGCTGATCACCTTCTTCGCGGCGACCGGCGCGCAGGGCGCGGACGCGGTCAAGACGGCGGGCAACCCGCTGGTCGTGGCCCTGGAGGGGGACGACGGTCCGACCGCGCTGAGCCGCTTCGTGAACTACGCGGGCCTGGCCGGCCTGGTGGCCTCCTTCTTCTCCCTCATCTACGCGGGCTCGCGCCAGCTCTTCGCCCTCTCCCGGGCCGGCTACCTCCCGCGCTTCCTCTCGCTCACCTCGAAGCGCAAGGCCCCGTACCTGGGCCTCGTCATCCCGGGCGCGATCGGCTTCGCGCTGGCGGCGCTCACCGGCGACGGCGCCCGCATGCTCAACATCGCGGTCTTCGGCGCGACCATCTCCTACGCACTGATGGCCCTCTCCCACATCGTGCTGCGCCGCCGGGAACCCGGCCTGGAGCGCCCGTACCGCACGCCGGGCGGAATCCTGACCTCCTCGGTGGCCTTCGTACTCGCCCTGTCGGCCCTGGTCGCCACCTTCCTGGTGGACAAGGACGCGGCATTCATCGCACTGGCCGTGTACGCCGTCGCCCTCGCCTACTTCGCGATCTACAGTCGGCACCACCTCGTGGCCTCGGCCCCCGAGGAGGAGTTCGCGGCTCTGGCGGAAGCCGAGGCGGAACTGACCCGCGACTGAAACCCTGAGCCCCATCGATCCCTACTGCTCCTGATCGCCATTTCGGAGGTAAGAACGTGCCCAGGCCGCTCATCGGCATCAGCACCTATGTGGAGGAATCCACCCGCTACGGGGTGTGGGACCTGCCCACGTCCCTCGTGCCCACCGGGTACTACGAACTCGTCCAGGCGGCGGGCGGCGCGGCCGTGCTGCTGCCGCCGGACGAACCCGGGGCGGCGGCGGAGGTATTGAGCCGGGTGGACGGCCTGGTCATCGCGGGCGGTCCGGACGTGGACCCGATCCGCTACGGGGCCGCCCGCGACTCCCGTACGGGCGCCCCGGCGACGGTCCGCGACGAGTGGGAGCTGGCCCTGATCGCGGCGGCGCTCGACGCCTCCATGCCGGTGCTGGGCATCTGCCGGGGCATGCAGGCGCTGAACGTGGCCCTCGGCGGGACGCTGATCCAGCACATCGACGGCCACTTCGACACCCCGGGCGCCACCTCCTGGCACCCGGTCCGCCCGGTCGCGGGCACCCGGTACGCGGCCCTGGTCCCGGAGGAGGCGGACGTGCCGACCTACCACCACCAGGCCGTCGACCGCCTGGGCCGCGGCCTGATCGCCTCGGCCCACGCCCTCGACGGCACGGTGGAGGCCATCGAACTCCCCGACCCGACCAGCTGGGTCCTGGGCGTCCAGTGGCACCCCGAACGCGACAAGGACACCCGGGTCATGACCTCCTTGATCGAAGCCGCCGCCCTCCCGGTCCCGGTCGCCTGACCGCCCTCGGCCGGGGCTGGAGTTCGCCCGGCCGGGGGCGGGGACGGGGTGGGGTGTCGGCCGGGACTAAAACGAGATGATTTCGGCGCACACCACCGCCCCGCAAAACAACCGCCCCAGGGCGCCGAACATCGAAGCCCGTCCCGGACGACACCCCACCCCGGCCCCGGCACCGGCCCCGCGAAGCCCCCGCCAGGGGACCGGCCGGAGCCAAACCCAGCCCCGCCGGCGATTGAGGCGCGGGGTCCGGGGCGGAGCCCCGGCAGCGGCGGGGCACCCGAACAGCGGCCGTCACCCCCCGGCGGGAGCCGACTGGCCCCGCGTCAGCGACAGGAGGTCCCGAGCCGGCCCCGCCGGCCGGGAGCCCGCCGGCCAGACGGCACGCAGGGCCCGCCCCAGCGCCGCACCGGCCACCGGTACCTCCACCAGCCGCCGCGCCGCCAGCTCGTCCCCCACCGCCAGTTCCGACAGCACGCACGGCCCCGCCCCGCTCAGCGCCGCCGCCTTCACCGCGGTGGTCGACGCCAGCTCCAGCAGCGGCGCCGCCAGCCCCCCGCACCCGGCCAGCGCGGCGTCCAGCACCTGCCGCGTCCCCGACCCCCGCTCCCGCAGTATCAGCGGCGCCGACGCCAGCTCCGCCGCCTCCACCCCCCGCGACCGCCGCGCCCACGGGTGGCCCGGCGCCACCGCCACCACGAGGCGGTCCTGCGCGATCACCGCCGAGTCCAGCCCGTCCGGCACGGTCAGCCCCTCCACGAAGCCGAGGTCCGCCTCGTGCGTGAGCACCCGTTCCGCGACCACCGAGGAGTTCCCGGCGTGCAGGGACACCGCCGTGTCCGGCCGCTGCCCGCGCAGGGCGATCAGCCACCCGGGCAGCAGGTACTCCGCGATGGTCATGCTGGCGGCCACCCGCAGCCGCGAGTCCCGCCGCCCCCGCAGCGCCTGCGCACCCGCGTCGAAGGCCTCGGCCGCCTCCACCACCCGTCGCGCCCAGTCCGTGACCAGCGCGCCTTCCGCCGTCAGCGTCGACCCCCGCGGCGAGCGGTCCACCAGGGCCACCCCCAGCCGCGTCTCCATCGCCCGGATCCGGCTGCTCGCCGCCGGCTGGGTGATCCCAAGCCGCCGGGCCGCTCCGCTCAGGCTGCCGACGCGCGCGACCGCGAGCAGCAGCTCCAGCGCGCCCAGGTCCGGCACCCGGTGTGCCAGCGGAACCCACTCCTCATTACCCATAACATCAGTTTATGGCCTTATAGAAAGATGACCTCTGCCGCCCGCCCCGCCGCCCGGCGACGCTGGATCCATGGCCACCACCCTCGTACGACCCCGTCCCACCACCCAGCGGACCCCCCAGGCCCACAAGGCCTTCCCGACCCTGCGCCACCTCGGCCCCAACTGGTACGCCTCCGTCATGGGGACCGCGATCGTCGCCAACGCCGGCGCCACCCTCCCCTACCAGCTCCCCGGCCAGCGCGTGGCCTGCCAGATCGTCTGGGCGCTGTCCGCCGTCGCACTCGCGACCCTGCTCACCGCCCGCGCCGGCCACTGGCTCCACCACCGCGACCAGGCCCGCGCCCACCTCCTCGACCCCGCCGTCGCCCCCTTCTCCGGGTGTCTGTCGATGGCCCTGCTGGCCGTCGGCGGCGGCACCCTCATCGTCGGCAAGGACCTCATCGGGACCGGCGCCGCCGTCGCCGCGGACGCCGTGCTGTTCACCGCCGGCACCGCGATCGGCCTGGTCATGGCGGTGGCCGTGCCCTACCTGATGGTGGTCCGGCACAAGGTCGAGCCCGGGCAGGCCACCCCCGTCTGGCTGCTCCCCCTCGTCGCCCCCATGGTCTCCGCCGCGCTCGGCCCCCTGCTGATCCCCCACCTGCCCGCCGGCCAGCCCCGCGAGGCCCTGCTGCTCGCCTGCTACGCCATGTTCGGCATCAGCCTGCTCGCCACCCTGCTGATGCTCCCCCTGGTCTTCGGCCGGCTCATCGTGGGCGGCCCCCTCCCCCTGGCCCTCACCCCCACCCTGTTCCTGGTCCTCGGCCCCCTCGGCCAGTCCACCACCGCCGTGAACCAGCTCGCCGACATGGCCCCCCAGTCGATCGGCGCCCCCTACGCCGGAGCGCTCGGCGCCTTCGCGGTCGTCTACGGGGTTCCCGTGATGGGGTTCGCCCTGCTGTGGCTGGCCCTCGCCGCGGCGATGCTGGTCCGGGCCGCCCGTAACGGCATGGGCTTCGCGATGACCTGGTGGGCCCTGACCTTCCCCGTCGGCACCTGCGTCACCGGCGCCGCCGGCCTGGCCCGCCACACCGGGCTGACCGCCTTCGCCTGGCTCGCCTCGGCGCTCTTCGTGGCCCTGCTCACCGCCTGGCTGCTCGCCGCCGCCCACACCCTGCGCGGCCTGTTCACCGGCAGCCTCCTCCCCCGCTGAGCCTGGCGGCCGATCGCTACCGCGCCTCGCGCAGGGCCCGGGCCAGGACCTCCGGAGCCTCGGCGAGCGAGGGTCCGTACCAGGTCAGGTGCCGCCCGCTGACCAGCGCGGCGGGCAGGCCGGGGAAGGCCTCCGGGCCGTCCCCGGCCGTGAAGCGGTACGGCTCGTCCGGCAGCACCACCAGATCGCAGCCGGCGGCCGCCAGCTCCTCCACCGGGATCCGCGGGTAGCGCTCCGCGTGGCCCCCGTACACGTTGCGCACCCCCAGCCGGGCCAGCAGGTCCCCGGCGAAGGTGTCCCGACCGAGCACCATCCACGGCCGCCGCCACACCGGTACGAAGGCCCGCAGCTCACCGGCCGGCTCCACCCGGGCCCACGCGGCCTCCGCGTCCGCCAGCCACCCGGGCCGCTTCAGCCCCAGGGCCCCCACCAGTACGCGGTCCAGCTCGCGCAGCGCCTGTGGCAGGTCGCGGATCTCGGTGAGCAGCACCTCGATCCCGGCCGCCCGCAGCGCCGCGAGGTCCGGGGCCCGGTTCTCCTCCTCGTTGGCGATCACCAGGTCCGGGCGCAGCCCGGCGATCCTCCGCACGTCGGGGTTCTTCGTCCCCCCGATCCGCACCGCGCCGCCGAGGTCCGCCGGGTGCGTGCACCAGTCCGTGACGCCGACCAGCAGGCCGGGCGCGCTGACGGCCACCGCCTCGGTCAGCGACGGAACCAGCGAGACGATCCGCCGCATGCCGTTCAGTGGCCGGGCGACGGCGGCTCGGACGTCGCGTGGATGTGGTCGCCCACCGCGACCACCAGGATCCGGGTGTCCTCGGTGACGGCCCGCCACCGGTGGCGTACGCCGCCGGACAGGAACAGCGCGTCCCCGCTCTCCAGCCGGTACGCCCGCCCCTCCGCCTCCACCTGGCAGGCGCCCGCGACGACGTACATCAGCTCGTCGTTGCGGTGCTGGTACTCGCGCCCGGCGTCCTGGTCCCCGGTGAACTCCAGCGCGTGCAGCTGGTGGTGCCCCCGGACCAGGGGCCGCACGCCGGGGACCGGGGTGAGCCCGGATTCGTCGCCGGCCCGTACGAGGTCCACGGTGCGCGCGGTGTCGGACGCGGCCAGCAGCTCGACGGCCGTGGTCTCCAGCGCGTCCGCGACCCGCTCGAGGGACCGCATGCTGGGCCGGGCCCGCTCGTTCTCTATCTGGCTCAGGAAGGGGACCGACAGGCCGCTGCGCGCCGATACGGCGGCAAGGGTCAGATGGAGGGCGCGGCGCCGCTTGCGCACGGCCACTCCGACCCGAAGCGGTTCCTTGCCGTCCTTGTCCTTGTCCTTGTCCCTGTCTTTGTACCGTTCCGTGTCCTGGTCCCTGTCGTTCATTTCGGGGCTGCCCTCCCCTTGTCCGTCGCACATCGGTGTGCTGTAAGCACCTTACGCAGCAACGGCCCCAGGTTTCGCGTGCACGGGTGTTCCCGTACAGGACCGCTCACTGTCCGTGGCCCCCGAGCCGGCTTGCGGCATCATCGTCTGCGTGACGACACGACGCCTGATGCTCCTGGATACCGCCTCCCTCTACTACCGCGCCTACTTCGGTGTGCCGGATTCCGTGAAGGCCCCCGACGGCACCCCCGTCAACGCCGTGCGCGGGCTCCTCGACTTCATCGGCCGGCTGGTCCAGGACCACCGCCCGGACGACCTCGTGGCCTGCATGGACGCCGACTGGCGGCCGCACTGGCGGGTGGAGCTGATCCCCTCCTACAAGGCCCACCGGGTCGCGCAGGAGACGGAGACCGGCCCCGACGTGGAGGAGACCCCCGACACGCTCGTCCCGCAGGTGCCGATCATCGAGGCGGCGCTGGACGCCTTCGGCATCGCCCGCGTGGGGGTCGCCGGCTACGAGGCGGACGACGTGATCGGTACGCTAACGGCCCGCGCTGGAGGCCCGGTGGACATCGTCACGGGCGACCGCGACCTCTACCAGCTGGTGGACGACGCCCGGCAGCGCCGGGTCCTGTACCCGCTCAAGGGCGTCGGCAGCCTCCAGGTGACGGACGAGGCCTGGCTGCGCGAGAAGTACGGGGTGGACGGCCCCGGCTACGCGGACCTGGCGCTGCTGCGCGGGGACCCGAGCGACGGCCTGCCGGGCGTCCCCGGCATCGGCGAGAAGACGGCGGCGAAGCTCCTCGACGCCTACGGCAGCCTGGCCGGGATCATCGCGGCGGTCGACGACCCGAAGTCGAAGCTGACCCCCACCCAGCGCAAGCGCCTGGACGAGTCCCGGCCGTATCTGGCGGTGGCCCCGAAGGTGGTCCAGGTGGCCTCGGACGTCCCCCTTCCGGCCTTCGATCCGGCCCTTCCTACGACACCGGCGCAACCGGAACTGGTCGACGCACTAGCCCATCGGTGGGGTCTGGGTGGAGCAGTCTCCCGGCTGAGCAGTGCACTGCGCGCCTGAGGTGCTAACTTAGGTAAGGCTAAGTTTCAGGGGAGTCAGGGGAGACACCGTGGCAGAAGGACGCGCCCGCACCGTCGGCACAGCCGTCGTCATCCGCACCGAGCGGCTGACGCCGCACATGGTGCGCATCGTGCTGGGCGGTGACGGGCTGGCCGGATTCGGCGCGGGCGAGTTCACCGACCACTACATCAAGATCCTCTTTCCGCCGCAGGGCGTCACCTACCCCTCGCCGTGGGACCTGGAGCAGATCCGCGCCGACTTCCCCCGGGCGCAGTGGCCGCGCCAGCGCGCGTACACCGTACGGAGCTGGGACGCGGCGCACCTGGAGCTGACCCTCGACTTCGTGGTCCACGGCGACGAGGGCGTGGCCGGACCCTGGGCCGCGCGGGTCCAGCCGGGCGAGCTCGTACGGTTCCTCGGCCCGGGCGGCGCCTACGCCCCGGACCCGACGGCCGACTGGCACCTGCTGGTGGGCGACGAGAGCGCGCTGCCGGCGATCGCGGCGGCGATGGAGCGGATGCCGGCGGGGGCGCGCGTGTACGCCTTCGTGGAGATCGAGGGCCCGCAGGGCGAGCAGAAGGTCGCCACCCCGGACGGAGTCGTCCCGATCTGGCTCCACCGCGGCGACCGCCCGGTCGGCGAGGCCCTGGTGGAGGCGGTCACCGCCCTGGAGTTCCCGTCCCGGGACGTCCAGGCCTTCGTCCACGGCGAGGCGGGCTTCGTCCGGGAGCTCCGCCGCCACCTCCGCCTGGAGCGGGGTGTCGCGCGCGAGAGGCTGTCGATCTCCGGGTACTGGCGGCTGGGCGAGACGGACGAGGGCTGGCGCGCGATCAAGCGGGACTGGAACGCGGCCGTCGAAGCCGAACAGGAACACGCGACCGCCGCCTAACGGCTCCGCCGCCCCTGCCCCAGCCCCACAGCCGCGGCCCCGCTGCCGGGGCTCCGCCCCCAGACCGCCAGTGCGGCACCGCTGCTGGGGCTCCGCCCCAGACCCCGCGCCTCAAACGCCGGCGAGGCTGGATTTTGGCCGACGCCGTTCGCCAGGCGAAGCCGAGTTGCCCGCAGGGCAATTCCAGCCCCGCCGGCGATTGAGGCGCAGGGGGTCGGGGGCAGAGCCCCCGCAACGGCGCCGCAGCCGGGAACGCGCGCTCCCACCCGTCCGGCAGGACAATGGCGGCATGCGTACCCTCCGCACCGCCGGAGCGGTTGGGGCCGCGTTCCTGCTGGCCACGGGGGTGGCAGCGGCCGCCCCCAGCCCGCCCCCCGCCCCCCAGCCGCAGCTCACCGACGCCCAGGTCGACAAGGCCGTGGCCCGCCTCGACCAGACCATCACCGACCTGATGCGCCGCACCGGCGTCCCGGGCCTCTCCGTGGCCGTCGTCCACGACGACGAGGTGGTCCACCTCAAGGGCTTCGGCATCCGCCGCACCGGCGAGCCCGCCAAGGTCGGCCCCGACACCGTCTTCCAGATCGCCTCCGTCTCCAAGCCCGTCTCCTCCACCGTCATCGCCGGCGCCTTCACCACCCCCGACGAGTGGGACCGGCACGTCACCCTCCCCGGCTTCGCCTTCAAGGACCCCTGGGTCACCGACCACGTCACGACCGCCGACCTGTTCTCCCACCGCAGCGGCCTGCCCGACCACGCCGGCGACCTCCTCGAAGACCTCGGCTACGACCAGTCGTACATCTTCGACCACCTGCGCCTGGAGCCCCTCACCCCCTTCCGCGCGAGCTACGCCTACACCAACTCCGGCCTCACCGCCGCCGCCGAGGCCGTCGCCCGCGCCAAGGGCACCACCTGGCAGAAGCTCAGCGCGGACACCCTCTTCAAGCCCGCCGGCATGACCCACACCAGCACCGAGTTCTCCGCCTACGTCAACGCCCCCGACCACGCCTCCACCCACGTCAAGAACCCGGACGGCACCTGGAGCCCCCGCTACGTCCGCGACCCGGACGCCCAGGCTCCCGCCGGCGGCGTCAGTTCCACCGCCCGCGACATGTCCCGCTGGCTGCGGCTCCAGCTGGCCGACGGCACCCTCGACGGCAAGCGGATCATCCCCGCCGCCACGCTCGCCCGCACGCACGTTCCCGAGATCGTCTCGCAGCCGCCCACCTCCCCCACCGGCCGCGCCGGCTTCTACGGCCTCGGCTGGAACGTGTCCTACGACGACTCCGGCCGGCTGCGCCTGAGCCACTCCGGCGCCTTCGAACTCGGCACCAACGCCAACGTCACGATGCTCCCCCTCGAAAAGCTCGGCATCGTCGTCCTCACCAACGGCGCCCCCGTCGGCCTGGCCGACGCCGTCGCCCTCGATTTCCTCGACGTCGCCCAGCACGGCAAGGCCACGACCGACTGGCTTCCCCTGCTCGCGTCCGTCTACGCGAAGGAGGTCGACAACGCCCGATCCCCCACCGACCACACCCACCCGCCCGCCTCCGCCAAGCCCGCCAAGGACAGCGCCGCCTACACCGGCACCTACGACAACCCCTACTACGGCAAACTCACCGTGACCGCCAACGACACCGGCGCCCTCGTCCTCGCCCTCGGCCCCAAGCCGATGCTCTTCCCGCTCACCCACTACGACGGCGACACCTTCAGCTTCGAGACCACCGGCGAGATGGCGGCCGGCCGCACCGGCGTGACCTTCGCCGACGACACCGTCCGCGTCGAGTACCTCGATGCGAACCACCTGGGCACCTTCACCCAGCAGTGAGCCGCATAGCCTGTCCCCGATGAGACGCAGAGCCCAGCCACCCCCCTCGCCCCTCCCCCAGCGCGCCGGCATCGACCCGGTCCGGCTGCGCCTGCCTCCCGACCCGGAGGGAGCCTGGCCCGATCTCGGCGACTACCTCGCCGCGCACTACGCGGGCGGAGCCGGCGCCGAGGCCGTCGCCCGACTGCTGGCGGCCGGCCGGGTGCTCGGCCCGGGCGGGCGGGTCCTGAGCGCGCACGACCCGTACGAGCCGGGCGGCTACCTGTGGTTCCACCGGGATCTCCCCCAGGAGCCGCCGGTGCCCTTCGCGCCGCGCGTCGTGTACCGCGACCCGCATCTGCTGGTCGTGGACAAGCCGCACTTCCTGGCGACCACCCCGCGCGGCAGCCACGTCACCCAGACCGCGCTGGCCCGCCTCCGCGCGGAGCTGGACCTGCCCGCGCTCAGCCCGGCGCACCGCCTGGACCGGCTGACGGCGGGACTGGTGATGTTCAGCATCCGGCCCGAGGACCGGGGGGCGTACCAGCTCCTCTTCCAGGCCCGCCGGGTGCGCAAGGAGTACGAGGCGCTGGCACCCCACGATCCGGAGCTGGCCTTTCCGCGTACGGTCCGCAGCCGGATCGAGAAGACCCGCGGGGTCATCGCGGCCGCCGAGGTCCCGGGCGGCGAGCCCAATGCCGAGACCCTCGTCGAACTCACCGAGGTCCGGGGCGGCCTGGGCCGCTACCGGCTGACCCCGCGCACCGGCCGCACCCACCAGCTGCGGGTGCACATGAACAGCCTGGGCCTGCCCATCCTCGGCGATCCGGTGTACCCGCAGGTCACCGACCCCGCTCCGGAGGACTACCGGCGGCCGCTCCAACTCCTGTCCAGGCTCCTGGAGTTCACCGACCCCGTCACCGGGGCCGCACACCGCTTCGAGAGCGGGCGCACCCTCCAGGCCTGGGACGACCGCACCGCGTGGGAGGCCGGCGCCGGCGGTCGGTAGGTCATCCGAGGTCGCCGGACAGCCCTCGGTCAGCGGGCGCCGACGCCCGCGACCCGCAGCGCCGCGTCGGCGGTGGCCTCCGCGAAGGCGGCCACGGGGCGCGCCGGATCGGCGCGGTGGACGAGCATGACACCCTCGATCAGCCCGAAGACCAGGTCGTTGCGGAGCGTCAACCCGTCCTTGTCGCCATCCAGTTCGGCACCCACCGCGGTCCCGCCGAGCAACGCCCGGTAGGCGTCCTTGAGTTCCCCGCGCATCCGGCGGAACGGTGCGAACCGCGCGTCGGCCACCTCGGGGAGCAGGTAGAGCGCCCCCAGGTTGTACGGTCCCCCGCACAGCTGCAGCACGTCGGAGCGGCACAGCTCCCACAGGCGCCGCGCGGCGGGCCGTCCGCTGTCGGCCAACAGCTGCCGGGCCAGTACCAGCGAGGGTGCGACCGTGGACTCCAGCAGTTCGGCGAGGAGTTCCTCCTTGCCGGCGAAATAGTGATACATCGTGGCCTGGCGCATGCCGGCCCGTTCGGCGACCGCGCGCGTGGTCGTCGCCGCATATCCCTGCACCGTGAACAGCTCGGCCGCCGCGCAGAGGAGTTCCTCCCGCGGCGGCCGGCCGCTCTCCGGTCTCAGCCGGTCGGCGCGCGGCCGACCGACCCGTCTCGGCCCTTCGTCTGATCCGCCACTCATGGCCAGAATCGTCGCACACAGCACGCCGATTCGATCATGGCAAGAGATGAGACCGGGTCGACCTCCCTTTCGGAGGAAGATCCAAATACGCCTAGCCGACCGAGCTGTAGGCCACTACACCCCGCAACAGCGAGTCGACGGCCTTGCGGGCGTTGCGGGCCACCGTGCTCCCGCTGTCGCCGCCGGCCGAAGGAGCCGCGGCCGCGATCTGCCCCAGCACGTCGATGACCTGCTTGCACCAGCGCACGAAGTCGCCGGCCGGCATCTCCGCCTCGCGCAGCACCTCGTCGAGGCTCTTCTCCGAGGCCCACTGGTACGCCGCCCACGCGAAGCCGAGGTCCGGCTCGCGCTGGCCCACGCCCTCCGCCTGGTTGATGCCGTGCTCCTCCTCCAGCGCGTCGAGCCGGCCCCAGATGTGCACCATCTCGCCCAGCGCCGCCTTCGCCGCGCCACCCGGCACCTTCGGCGCGACCGCGTCGTCGGACTGCCGGGCCTCGAAGACCAGCGCCGAGACGCAGGCGGCCAGTTCGGCAGGGCTCAGGCCCTCCCAGATCCCGGCGCGCAAGCACTCGGAGGCCAGCAGGTCCAGCTCCCCGTACAGCCGGGCGAGCCGCTTGCCGTGCACGGTGACCTCGTCCTCGCGCAGGTAGTCCAGCTCGGTCAGCAGCGCGTGGATCCGGTCGAAGGTGCGGGCGATGGTGTTCGTCCGGCCCTCGATCCGCCGCTCCAGCTGCACCGTGTCCCGCTTGAGCCGGTGGTAGCGCTCCGCCCAGCGGGCGTGGTCCTCGCGCTCGTCGCAGCCGTGGCAGGGGTGCGCCCGCAGCTCGGAACGCAGCCGGGCGATCTCGCGGTCGTCGGCCGCCGCGGCCCGGCCGCGCATCCGCCGCTCCGGCGTGATGTGCCCGGCCTTGGTCCGCAGCTGCGAGGCCAGGTCCCGACGGGACTGCGGGGAACGGGCGTTGAAGGTCTTGGGGATCCGCATCCGGTCGAGCGCCTCCACCGGGACCGGGAAGTCGATCGCGGCGAGCCGCTTGACCTGCCGCTCCGCGGTGAGCACCAGCGGACGCGGGCCCTCGGCGTACTCGTACCCGCGGTGCCCGTTGACCCGTCCGGCCGGCACACCCGGGTCCAGGACCAGTGCGAGCCCGGCGAACTTGCCCGTCGGGACGTGGATGATGTCGCCCGGCTTGAGCTTCTCCAGCGAGCCGGCCGCCTGCGCCCGCCGCTGGGCCGCGCCCTGCTTGGCCAGCTCCGTCTCGCGGTCCTTGAGGTCGCGGCGCAGCTGCGCGTACTCCTCGAAGTTCCCCAGGTGGCAGGTCATGCCCTCCCGGTAGCCCTCCAGGCCCTCCTCGTTGCGCTGCACCTGCCGGGAGATCCCGACGACCGAGCGGTCGGCCTGGAACTGCGCGAAGGAGGTCTCCAGCAGCTCGCGGGAGCGGTGCCGCCCGAACTGGTTGACCAGGTTCACGGCCATGTTGTACGAGGGCTTGAAGCTGGAGCGCAGCGGATACGTACGGGTACCCGCGAGCCCGGCCAGGCCCACCGGGTCCATGCCCCGCTGCCAGAGCACCACCGCGTGGCCCTCGACGTCGATGCCGCGCCGCCCGGCCCGGCCGGTGAGCTGCGTGTACTCGCCGGGGGTGATGTCGGCGTGCTGTTCGCCGTTCCACTTGACCAGCTTCTCCAGGATCACCGTGCGCGCGGGCATGTTGATGCCCAGCGCCAGGGTCTCGGTGGCGAAGACGGCCTTGACGAGGCCGCGGACGAACAGCTCCTCGACGACCTCCTTGAAGGTGGGCAGCATGCCCGCGTGGTGCGCCGCGATGCCCCGCTCCAGGCCTTCGAGCCACTCGTAGTAGCCCAGGACGTGGAGGTCCTCGGTGGGGATGGAGGCGGTCCGCGCCTCGACGATCTCGCGGACCTTGAGCCGCGCGGAGTCGTCGTTGAGCCGCAGGCCCGCGTACAGGCACTGCTGGACGGCGGCCTCGCAGCCGGCCCGGCTGAAGATGAAGTTGATCGCGGGCAGCAGCCCGTCGTTGTCGAGGCGGGCGATGACCTCGGGCCGGGAGGGGGTCCAGATCCGGCCGCGGGAGCGCCGCTCGCGCTCGCGGTCGGCCTCGCGGACCATCTTGCCGCGCCGCCGGTCCTTGGGACTGTAGCTGCGGCTGTTCTCCTCGCGGGCCATGCGCAGCAGGTCGGGATTGACCTCGCGGCGTGCGGAGCCGCGGCCGCCGTGGTCGGACTCCTCCTCGAAGAGGTCGAAGATCCGGCGGCCGGCCATGACGTGCTGCCACAGCGGGACGGGCCGCTCCTCGGAGACGATCACCTCGGTGTCGCCGCGCACGGTGTCCAGCCAGTCACCGAACTCCTCGGCGTTGGACACGGTGGCCGACAGCGACACCAGCGTCACCGACTCGGGGAGGTGGATGATCACTTCCTCCCAGACGGCTCCGCGGAACCGGTCGGAGAGGTAGTGGACCTCGTCCATCACGACGTAGCCGAGGCCGCGCAGCGACTGGGAGCCCGCGTACAGCATGTTGCGGAGCACCTCGGTGGTCATCACGACCACCGGCGCCTCGCCGTTGACGCTGTTGTCGCCGGTCAGCAGGCCCACCTTGTCGGCGCCGTAGCGTTTGACGAGGTCGGCGTACTTCTGGTTCGACAGGGCCTTGATCGGCGTCGTGTAGAAGCACTTGCGGCCCTGCTGGAGCGCCAGGTGCACGGCGAACTCGCCGACGATGGTCTTGCCCGAGCCGGTCGGGGCGGCGACCAGCGCGCCCTTGCCGGCCTCCAGTGCCTTGCAGGCCTCGATCTGGTACGGGTCCAGATCGAATTCGTACAGTTCGCGGAAGGGGGCCAGGGCAGAGGCCTCTTCGGCGGCGCGAATCCGGGCAGCGGCGTACCGCTCGGCGGGAGAAAGTTCTTCGGTCATCTTGAGATCGAGCCTACCCGCCACCTCTGACAACAGTCGCGATCATTTAAGTGAGCAGCCGGAGGGCCCCGGGAACGCACTCGGCGGTCACCGGAAGCGGCCCCACCGGCTCCCCGTCCGCGTAGGCGGTGAGCCCGGCGGCCTCCAGGGTGATCTTGCGCGCCCGGTGGACGGTCACCTTCGGGTGGCCCAGGTGCGTGCCCTTGTAGACCCGCGGGAAGACCTTAAGCAGCGTGGTCCGGCTGCAGTCGCCGACGATCACCACGTCGAAGAGCCCGTCGTCGGGAGCGGCATCCGCGCAGATGCGCATCCCGCCGCCGTAGGAGGAGCTGTTGCCCACCGCCACCAGCGTGGCCTCGGTCTCGATCACCGGGCCGTCGTCGAGGGTGATCCGGTACGGGAACGGCCGGAAGGCGGCCAGCTCCGCGATCATCGCCAGGTCGTACTTGAACCGGCCCGCCGGCAGCCGCATCCGGTTGCCCCGGTCGTTGACCCGCGAGTCGAAGCCGGAGCACAGCACGGTCCCGTACCAGGTGTCCCGCACCCGGCCGAGGTCGATCTCCCGGATCCGCCCCTCCTTGAGGGCCCCGGCGGCCAGCCGGCCCGCCCGCGCGGGTTCCCGTACGGGCAGCCCCAGCGCCCGCGCGAAGTCGTTCCCGGTACCCACCGCGACCACCCCGAGCGGCACGTCCGTCCCCGCCAGCGCCCGGAGCGCCAGGGAGACCATGCCGTCACCGCCCACCGCGATCACCGCGCCGGTGCCCTCGCGGACGGCGGCGCGCAGCCGGGCCAGGGCGTCCGGGGCGTCGGTGCCGACCACGGTCCGCACGGAGAAGCCCGCGGCCCGCAACGCGGAAGCGGCCGGCTGCGCGGCGTGCGCGCCCCGGCCGCGTCCCGCGGTGGGATTGACGAAGAGCGTGATCTCGGAACTCATGCCCGGGGGGCACCTCCCAGCGGTAGCTGGGGGAGAACTTACCTGTCAGGTCGCGTCGTCGTAACCGTTGATCCGCTCACGGCCGCCGTCGGCCTGCCCGGGGAGCGCGGCGGGAGCGGGGACCGCTTCCATCTCGCCAATCGGCGCCGGGGTGAGGTCCAGCTCGGCGGCCTCGTCGTCGTCCAGCCCCGCGTCGGGGTCGTTGCGCCGGCGCCTGCGGTCGTTGAGCAGGCACACGCCGAGCGCGACGAAGTACAGCGCCACGATCGGGGCGGCCAGCGACAGCATGGTCAGCGGGTCGCCGGTGGGCGTCGCGAACGCGGAGAAGACCGTGATGCCGAGGACCATGGCGCGCCACCAGCTCGCCAGCCGCTTCGCGGTCAGCACCCCGGTGAAGTTGAGGAGGATCAGCAGCAGCGGCAGCTCGAAGGCCAGGCCGAAGACGATGACCATGCGCGCCACGAGGTCGAGGTAGTCGTCGACCGGCAGCAGGTTGCGGGCGTGATCGGGGGTGAACTCCAGCAGGATCGTCGCGGTCTGCGGGAGGATCTTGTACGCGAGCACGGCGCCCGCCGCGAACAGCGGCGCACCCACCGCGACGAAGCTCCGCGCGTACTTCTTCTCGTGGTTGTGCAGCCCCGGCGCGGCGAACGCCCACAGCTGGTACAGCCACACCGGCGCGGACAGCACCACACCGGCCATCAGCGAGACCTTCAGGGCGATCGAGAACGCCGAGATGAGGCCGTTCACGGTCATGTCGGCGCAGGGGTGGCCGTTGCGCTGGGTCACCACACCGTTTTTACAGCCGACGGAGTCCAGCATCGGCTGCAACAGGAAGTTGATGATGTCCCTGTAGAAGAAGGCGGCCACGGCGGTGATCACGATGATCGCCAGGACCGACTTCAGCAGGCGGTTTCTCAGCTCACGCAGGTGCTCGACGAGAGGCATCCGCCCTTCGGCGTCCTTTGCCTGTCGTTCTCGCTTCTCCTGCTTGCGGGCAGACTTGAGCAACCCACGTCCCTTGTCTCGTTGCAGATGACTGGCGCGTCCGGCTGGGGTCAGCCCTGGGTGGTGCGGTTCGGCTCGTTGACGGGCCGGGAGCTGGTGACGTCACCGGGCGCGGCCTGGATGGTGCGCGGGGCGACGGGCTGCTGCGGGGCCTGGTCGGCGACCGGAGCCGCGTTGGCCGCGTCCTCGTTCTCGCCGTCCTTCTTCATGGCCTTGGCCTCGCTCTTGAGGATGCGGGCCGACTTGCCGAGCGAACGGGCCATCTCGGGAAGCTTCTTGGCACCGAAGAGCAGCACGATGACAGCGATGATCAGAACGATCTCAAGGGGCTTCAGATTGCCGATCATGTGTGTCTTCCTTCTCACCGAAGCGGCTGGTTGTGGTGGCTCTGGACGGTTCGGACAGAGATCCGGTAACCGCTCAGGCAAGGATCGTAACCCCCGGGGGTAAACGCCCGGCAATCCCCCGGGGTACCTCCGATTGCACGGAGCCCGGCTACGGCCGCAGGTTGTGGCCCGCGCGGGCCAGGTCGGCGGCCGCCCGCTCCAGGTCCCCGGAGGCGTCCGAGATCCGGCGGCCGGCCCGCGCCACCTGGCCGGAGAGCCTGCGCACCTCCACGTAGACCCGTACGGCCAGCACGGCGAGGACGGCGACCCCGAGGAAGCCCAGGGCAATTGCGAGCATCGGCCACAGCATGGGACGAGCCTAGGCCACCGGCCGCCTCAGATGCTGCGCAGGGTGCTCACGCCCCCGCCGGTCAGCAGTTCCACGATGCGCTCACCGGCGGGTTTGCGGACGGCCGCGCCGCATTCGGGACAGGTGAAGGAGTAGAAGGTGGTCCGCCGGCTGCCCCCGATGACCAGTCTCAGGGCGCCCGCGTCCAGTTCGAAGCCGGCGCGGCAGTCGGGACAGGAGGCCTTGAAGCTGACCGGCCCGGCCGCCCCTGCGCCCGACGTGGCCGGCGCCCGCGAGCCGGAGGCCTGCCCCGGCCCGGGCCCCGATGGTGGTCGAGACATCGCTCCCCGCTCTCTCTAGACCTGTTCCCCGTACCCCGCGAGTGCCTCTCGAGCGGCGCTCCGCGCACTTTCCGCCAGTTCTGCGGGGGCCACGATCCGGCCCTCGCGGCCCAGCCGCAGCGCGAGCCGGCGCAGCGAGGCCGGGTCCGGGCTGCGCAGCGTGATCCGCAGTCCGCCGCCGTCCAGCTCCTCGGCGCTGTCGTGCGGGTAGTACTCGGCTACCCAGCGCCCGCCGGGCCCCACCTCGACCACGACCTCCGGGTCCTCGGCGGCCGGCTGGACCAGGCCCTCGGACAGGTCGCGCGGCTCGATGGCGGGCGGCTCGGCCCGCTCGTCGAGCAGTCGGATCTCGGCCACCCGGTCCAGGCGGAAGGTGCGGCGCGCCTCGGAAAGGTGGCACCACCCCTCCATGTACGTGTGGCCCACCGCGAAGAGCCTGATCGGATCGACCTTGCGCTCGGTGAGCTCGTCCCGGGCGGGCGAGTAGTAGCGCAGCCACAGCCGCCGGCGCTCGGCGATGGCCCGGTCGACGTCGGCGAAGACCCCGCCCTCGGACTCGAAGGTCACCGACAGCCGGGAGCTGGCCCCGGCGGCCTCGCCCGCCGCGGCCTCCAGCTTGGCGGTGGCCCGCAGCAGCGCGTCCCGGTCGCCCTCGCGCAGCCCGGGCAGGGTGGCCACCGCGCGGGCGGCGACCAGCAGCGCGGTCGCCTCGTCGGCGGCCAGCCGCAGCGGCTCGGCGGTGGACTCCCCCGAGGCGTCGGGATTGCGCCACCAGATGCGCTCCCCGTCGGTGTCGATGTCGAGGAGGTCCCCGCCCCGGAAGCTGGTCCCGCACATGGGGAGCACGTCGAGGTCCGAGATCAGCTCGTCCTCGGTGATCCCGAAGGCCCGCGCGACGTCGGCGACGTGCGCGCCCGGGCGCTCGCGCAGGTACGTCACCAGGGACAGCATCCGGCGCGTCTGATCGATGGCGTTGGCGGCCATGCTCGTACGTCTCCCCCTCAGGGCGTGCTTTTCGGTTGGTGCGGTCGCGGGATCCCGCCCGCTCTTACGGGGGCTCCCGGCCCCCGTGAGTCCTCGTACGGCCCGGTCAGCCCGCGGCGACGGCGCGCAGCCGGTCCACCACGTCGGCCCTCAGGTCGGCGGGCTCCACCACCACGACGTCGGGGCCGAACTCCACCAGCCAGGCGTCCAGCCCGTGCCCGTACGGGATCTCCAGCTCGTCCCAGCCGTCCCCGCCCTCGCGCACGGAGGTGGCCTTGGCCCGCAGCGGGTAGCCCGCCCCGGCCCGCAGCCGGATCCGCGCGGAGCGGTCCGCGCTCTCCCCCGCCCAGCTCGCCACGGTCTCCCGTACGGTCACCACGTCCGGCACCTCGGCGGTGTACTTCGCGGCGCGGGAGCGGACCTTGCCGGTGATCCGGGAGAGCCGGAACACCCGCTCCGCCCCGCGGTCGCGGTCGAAGCCGGCCAGGTACCAGTGGCCCCGCCAGCACTCCAGCGCCCAGGGCTCCACCTGCCGGGTCTCGGGCCGGGCGGCCGTGGACTTGCGGTAGTCGAACACCACCGGCCGCCGGTCCCGGCAGGCCAGCATCAGCGGCTCGAAGGCCGCCTCGTGGACCGGGATGCGCGGCTCGATGGCACTGTGCTGGCCCTCGTACGGGTCCCCGGCCTCCGGCATCCCGCCCGCGCGCAGCTTCTGCAGGGCGCCGCTGGCCGCGCCCGCGAGGCGCGCCTGCTGCCAGACCTTGGCCGCCAGGCCCAGGGCGGCGGCCTCCTCGGCGTCCAGGGAGACGGGCGGCAGCCGGTTGCTGTCCCGGCGGGCCAGGTAGCCGGTCTCGCCCTCCAGGTTCTCCACCGTCTCGATCACCAGGCCGAGTTCGCGCAGATCGTCCTTGTCCCGCTCGAACATGCGGTTGAAGGACTCGTCGTTGCCGGCCTCCAGGTAGGCCTCGATGGAACCGCGCAACTCGCGCTTGCTGAGCGGCCGGCGGGTCCCCAGCAGACACAGCGCCAGATTCATCAGCCGCTCGGCCTTGGCAATCGCCATCGACGCCGTTCCCCCGCTCTCGACACACACTCGTGACCGTTGACCGTACCGCCCCGGCGCGCCCGGACAAAAGCGAGGGGCCCCCGCCGGACGGCAGGGGCCCCTCGATCGATCGCGGAAGTCCGGATCAGCCGACCTTCACCAGGTCGCAGACGAAGATCAGCGTCTCGCCCGGGGCGATCGCGCCGCCCGCGCCACGGTCGCCGTAGGCGAGGTCCGCGGGGATCACGAGCTTGCGGCGGCCGCCGACCTTCATGCCCTGGACACCCTGGTCCCAGCCGGAGATGACCTGGCCGACACCGAGCTGGAACTGGAGCGCGGAGCCGCGGTTCCAGGAGGCGTCGAACTCCTCACCGGTGGAGAAGGCCACGCCCACGTAGTGGACGGAGACCCGGTCGCCCTTCTTGGCCTCGGCGCCGTCGCCGACCCAGATGTCCTCGATCACGAGGTCCTTGGGGGCCTCGCCCTCGGGGAAGTCGATCTCGGGCTTGCTGAGCTCGTTGCTCACGGAACTGCTCCTCATACGTACGAACTGGGGGACAACCGGGACAGTCTTACATCACCGCGAGGATGTCGAGGCTGAAGACCAGCGTCGAGTTGGCCGGGATGGTCCCCTGCTCCTTGTCCCCGAAGCCCTGGTCCGGCGGGATGACCAGCAGGATGCGGGTGCCGACCTTCTTGCCGATCAGGCCCTCCTTCAGACCCTTGACCGAGAGCTGCTCCATGGGCCAGGTGACCGTGGTGTCGCTGGTGTAGGTGCTCTCGAAGGTCTTGTCGTCCTTCCAGGTCTTGCCGTTGAACTTGACCACGACATTGTCGGTGTCCTTCACCGCCGCGCCGTCGCCCTCCAGGACGTAGTTCGAGACCAGCTTGGCGGGCGCGGCGACGTCCTTGGGGACGGCCACGGAGACTTCCTTGCCGTCCGTGTTCGTGCCGACCTTGGGCAGGTCCTTGTTGTCCTGGGCGACCTCCTTGCCCGTGGCCGAGGCCGGGACGGTGGTGCCCTTGACGATGTCCACGACGAAGACCAGCGTGGCGTTCGGCTTGATCTTGTCGCCCGAGCCCTGCTCGCCGTAGCCGAGGGCCGGCGGGATCACGAGCTCGACACGGCTGCCGACCTTCTGGCCCTCCAGGCCCTGGTCCCAGCCCTTGATGACCGCGCCCGCGCCGATGGTGACGTCGAACGGCTTGCCCTTGCCGAAGCTCTGGTCGAACGGCGCCTTGCCGTCCCACACCTGGCCGAGGTAGTTGACCTGGGCGATGTCGCCCTTCTTCAGCGCCGGGCCGGTGCCCTCGCTGACGGTCTCCACCTTCAGTTCCTTGGGCGGCGTGCCCTTCCCCTTCGACAGGGTGGGCGTCTCCCCGAACTTGGCGCCCTTGGTGATCGCGGGCACCCCGTTCTTCATCTGGGCGGAGTCGGAGCCGCTGTCGTCGCCACACGCTGCTGTCGTCAGCAGCAGAAGGGGTACGACCAGCAGGCCGGCAAGTCGGCGCACGTGTTCCTCAGATCTCAGACGGCAAGGCGGTCGTCGCCACTCTAAGCCGTGCGCAGGGCCCCGTACGAGATGCGTACGGGGCCCCGGCCGAGATCGGTGCGATGTCACACTGTGCACTTCTGTGCGGGCTACATGCCCGCGATCAGCTTCTCCACCCGGTCGTCCACCGACCGGAACGGGTCCTTGCACAGCACCGTCCGCTGCGCCTGGTCATTGAGCTTCAGGTGCACCCAGTCGACCGTGAAGTCCCGGCGCTGCTCCTGCGCGCGCCGGATGAAGTCGCCGCGCAGCCGCGCCCTCGTCGTCTGCGGGGGCACCGACTTGCCCTCGAAGATCTTGAGGTCGTTGCAGATCCGCGCCGCCTGCCCCTTGCGCTCCAGCAGGTAGTACAGCCCGCGCCGGCGGTGGATGTCGTGGTAGGCGAGGTCTATCTGAGCCACCCGCGGATTGGACATCGTCATGTTGTGCTTGGCCCGGTACCGCTCGATCAGCTGGTACTTCATGACCCAGTCGATCTCGGTCCCGATCCGGTCCAGGTCCTCCGCCTCGATCGCGTCGAGGGTCCGGCCCCACAGCTCCAGCACCTGGTCCACCACGCCGGTACGGATGCCCCGGCGCTCGGCGAAGTCCACGGCCTTGTCGTAGTACTCCCGCTGGATCTCCAGCGCCGAGGCCTCCCGGCCGCTCGCCAGGCGCACCTTGCGCTGACCCGTGATGTCGTGGCTGACCTCGCGGATCGCCCGGATCGGGTTCTCCAGGGTCAGGTCCCGCATCACGGTGCCCGCCTCGATCATGCGCAGCACCAGATCGGTGGCCCCGACCTTGAGCAGCATGGTCGTCTCGGACATGTTCGAGTCGCCGACGATCACGTGCAGACGGCGGTAGCGCTCCGCGTCCGCGTGCGGCTCGTCCCGGGTGTTGATGATCGGCCGCGAGCGGGTCGTGGCGGAGCTGACGCCCTCCCAGATGTGCTCGGCCCGCTGGCTGACGCAGTAGACCGCGCCCCGGGGGGTCTGGAGCACCTTGCCGGCGCCGCAGATCAGCTGCCGCGTGACAAGGAACGGAATGAGAATGTCCGCCAGGCGGGAGAATTCCCCGTGCCGGGCCACCAGGTAGTTCTCGTGGCAGCCGTACGAGTTGCCCGCCGAGTCGGTGTTGTTCTTGAAGAGGTAGACGTCGCCCGCGATTCCCTCCTCGTGCAGGCGGCGTTCGGCGTCGACGAGCAGTCCTTCGAGAATGCGCTCGCCTGCTTTGTCGTGCGTGACCAGTTCGGTCACGTTGTCGCATTCGGGAGTTGCATATTCCGGATGCGAACCCACGTCGAGGTACAGGCGGGCGCCGTTCCGCAGGAAGACATTGCTGCTGCGGCCCCATGACACAACACGGCGGAAGAGGTAGCGCGCCACTTCGTCAGGAGACAGTCGGCGCTGTCCCCTGAACGTGCACGTGACGCCGTACTCGTTCTCCAGCCCGAAAATGCGGCGGTCCATGACTGAACATTACGCCTTCTGCCCTCTTCTGAAACCGGGTTCGAGAGCGCCGTTTCGATCAGTTTGGCGAACCGCACCGGCGGAAGCCCGCACGGATCCGCCGATCGGCCCCCGTTCAGCCCGCCGACGGGACCTCGGACCCGACCTCGGACGACCCCTGTGCAGCACCCTCTGACACCCCGTCCGCCGAACCGGCCACCGCCCGGCTCCGGCCCGGAGTTGCCAGCACCCGCTGAGTCGCCGTCAGCACCAGCAGCGCCGCCGCCCCGGCCGCACTCGCCACCCCGAAGCTCGCCGCCGTACCGCCCAGCTCCACCACCGGACCGGCCACCGCCGTACCGATCGCCGCCCCCACCCCGAAGAAGGTCACCAGCCACGAGAACGCCTCCGTCACCGTCCCCGCCGGCGCGTGCCGGTCCACGACGATGAACGCACACGCGATCGCCGGCGCCAGGAACACGCCCGCGAGCGCCGTCAGCGCCGTCATCGCCACCGGGCCCGGTGTCAGCATCAGCGGCAGGTAGCACAGCGCCAGCAGCGCGACCAGCACCCGCAGCCGCCGCTCGGGGGCGCCCGTCCACCGGCGCGCCCCGTACGCCACACCGCCGATCAGCGCACCGAGCCCCAGCGCCGCCATCAGCCAGCCGTACACCGCCTGGTCCCCGTGGTCGTCGGCGTACGCGACGCCCGCCACCGTGATCGACCCCAGCGCCGTCCCCACGAAGAAGAAGGCCCCGAGCAGCGCCAGCAGACCACGCGAACGCAGCGCGCCCAGCCAGTGCGCCTCCCGCGGCTCCGAACGCCACCGGCGCGAAGGCTCGGACACCACGACCGACAGCGCGCCCAGCACCCCGATGGCATTGAGCGCCAGCAGCGCACCGGCCGGCGACCACAGCGCCACGAACAGCGTCACCAGCAGCGGCCCGACGGTGAACATGACCTCCTGGGCCACGGCGTCCATCGCGTACGCGGCGTGCACCCGCTCCTCCTTGCCGCCCAGCACGCTCGGCCACAGCGCCCGCAGCCCTCCCTCCAGCGGCGGCGTGAAGAGCCCCGCGACGACCACCGCGGTGTACGCGGCCACCGCCGACCCGGTGCCCGCCACGGCCAGCCACACCATCCCGAGCGCCGATACCAGCGCGGCGGGCAGCTGGACCCGGGGCTGCCCGTACAGGTCCACGGCGCGGCCGAGCAGCGGCTGCCCCACCGCGTTGGCCACCCCGTACACGGCGGCCAGCGCCCCCGCCAGGCTGTAGCTGCCGCCCTCGGCCCGGGTGAACAGCACGATCGCGATCGGCGCGGTGCCGTTGGGCAGCCGGCCTATGAGCGTGCCCACCAGCAGCCTCGCGGCGTGCCTGGTCCTGAGCAGCTCCGCGTATCCCGCGGCCATGTCCGCCCCCTTCTGCCCGGCTACCACCGGGGTAATACGTATAACGTGACGGGTCATACGTACCATGGCCGCAGGTCACGGGTCCACCCCACCGACCGCGCCCACCCCGCCGACCTTGCACTTCAGGAGCCCCCTGTGACGAGACCCACCAGCCGGGACGTCGCCACCGCCGCCGGGGTCTCCCAGGCCACCGTCTCCCTCGTCCTCGGCGACAAATGGCGCGGCCGCGTCTCCGAACGCACCGCCGGCCTCGTCCGCGAAGCCGCCACCACCCTCGGCTACCGCCCCAACCTCGCCGCCCGCAACCTCCGCCTCGGCTCCACCCGCACCGCACTCCTCGTGGTCCCCGCCCTCACCAACGAGTTCTTCGCCCGCGTCTACACCGGCGCCGCCCGCGTCGCCGCCGAACACGGCTTCGGCGTCGTCCTCTACCCCTCCCCCGACGGCACCGGCCCCGCCCGCGACCCCTTCGCCTCCGCCCGCGCCGCCCTCGACGGGGTCATCGCCTCCTCCATGGCCGCCGACGCCCTCCACGCCCTCGGCGGCGACGGACTCCCCCTCGTCATGCTCGACAGCGACCCCACCTCAGGCACCGCCGCCGCCCACGTCAACCTCGCCATGGCCGACGGCATGCGCCAGGTCACCGAACACCTCCTCGCCCTCGGCCACCGGCGCTTCCTCCACCTCGCCTCCGCCGTCGACTCCTGGACCTTCGAGGTCCGCGCCGAAGCCCTGAGCGCCCTCCTGGGACCCGGCACCGAGCTGCGCACCGTACGGGCCCCGCTCAGCGTGGACGGCGCCCGTACGGCCATGGAGGCCGCCCTCGCGGCACCCGGCACCCGCCCCACCGCCGTCGTCTGCGACGACGACATCCTCGCCGCCGGCGCCTGCAAGGCCGCCCGCCGCCTCGGCCTGCGCGTCCCCGACGACCTCTCCGTCACCGGCTTCGACGACCTCGCCCTCGCCACGGCCGTGGAACCCGAGCTCACCACCGTCCGGCTCCCCGCCGAACGCGTCGGCGAACAGGGCATGACCGCCCTCCTCGCCGTCCTCGACGGCTCCTCCTGGACCGCCCCCGACATCCCCGTCCGGCTCGTCGTCCGCGACTCCTCCGGACCCGCCCCCGACCACCGCTGACACGACGAAGCCCCGGCCCGCCGAGAACGGCAGACCGGGGCCCCTCGCTGAACCGCTCCTACTCGGCGTCGTCCTCCGGCGCCTCGTCGTTCGACACGGCGTCCGCCTGGGCCGCCGCCGGAACGTCTGCCTCCAGCAGCCGCGCCAGCTGCCGGCCGCGGATCCGCTTGAACTTGCGCTGCTGCGCCCGCGTCCGGTCCAGCACCGCGACCTCCAGCCGCTCGGCCGGAATCGTCTTGTCCGCGCCGTTCGCCTGGCTCGACAACGCCTGCACCGCCAGCTTCAGCGCGTCGGGCAGGGTCATCCCGTCCTGGTGACGCTGATCGAGGAAGGTGCTGATCTGCTCGGCATTGCCGCCGACCGCGACCGAGCCGTGCTCGTCCACGATCGACCCGTCGTGCGGAAGCCGGTAGATCTGATCGCCCGCCGCGGTCGCCCCGACCTCGGCGACGACCAGCTCCACCTCGTACGGCTTCTCGCCGGCACTCGAAAAGATCGTGCCGAGCGTCTGCGCGTACACGTTCGCCAGCCCACGGGCCGTCACATCGTCACGGTCGTAGGTGTATCCGCGCAGATCCGCGTAGCGCACACCGCCGATCCGCAGGTTCTCGTACTCGTTGTACTTGCCGGCGGCCGCGAAGCCGATCCGGTCGTAGATCTCGCTGAACTTGTGCAGCGCACGGGACGGGTTCTCGCCGACGAACACGATGCCGTCGGCGTACTGCAGCACGACAAGGCTGCGACCGCGGGCGATGCCCTTCCGGGCGTATTCCGCCCGGTCGGCCATGGCCTGCTGGGGTGACACATAGAACGGAGTCGACACCGGTTATCCGTCCCTTTCTTCTGGGAGACGAGACGAGGAGTGGTCAGAGCAGGGCCGCGCGCGGCCCGTCGGGCTGCTCGAGCCGCCGGTTGGTGACGGTACGGGCGAGTTCCTGCGACTCGTCGTCCGTCAGCCTGCGGAAGCCCTCGTCGGTGATGACGGTGACGATGGGATAGATGTGGCGGTACAGGTCCGGCCCACCGGTCGCCGAGTCGTCGTCGGCCGCGTCGTACAGCGCCTGCACGACCAGCGTGGTGGCCTGCTCCTCCGTCAGATCGGGGCGGTAGAGCTTCTTCATGGAGCCCCGCGCGAAGATCGAACCGGAACCGGTGGCGGCGTAGCCGTGCTCCTCGGAGCGGCCGCCGGTCACGTCGTAGGAGAAGATCCGGCCCTTCTCCTTGGCCTCGTCGTACCCCGCGAAGAGCGGTACGACGGCCAGCCCCTGCATCGCCATGCCCAGATTGCTCCGGATCATGGTGGAGAGCCGGTTGGCCTTGCCCTCCAGGCTGAGGGTGGTCCCCTCCACCTTCTCGAAGTGCTCCAGCTCCAGCTGGAACAGCTTGACCATCTCCACGGCCAGGCCGGCCGTGCCGGCGATGCCCACCGCGGAGTACTCGTCGGCCGGGAACACCTTCTCGATGTCCCGCTGCGCGATCATGTTCCCCATGGTCGCCCGCCGGTCACCGGCGAGCACGACCCCTCCGGGGAAGGTGGCGGCGACGATCGTCGTCCCGTGCGGCGCCTCGACGACACCCTCCGGCAGCCTGCGGTTGCCGGGCAGCATCTCCGGCTGGTGCGCGCCCAGGAAGTCCATGAAGGACGACGACCCCGGCGTCAGGAAGGCTGCCGGTAGACGCCCTGTGCTACGAGTGTTGGGTTCCACAGGTTTCCTTCCACGTAAGCGGCTGCACGCCGTATGACGTCCGGCCGATCCTTGAACTGCCCCAGTGCTGCGTTACAGCTGAAGCACAGTACGCCTCGGACCTTACCCGTCTGATGATCGTGATCAACGTGCTCGGCCGGAGCATCCTGACAGAGCAGGCAGACCCCGCCCTGAGCCGCGATCATGTCATCACGCTCGGCTTCGGTAATGCCGTAGTGGCGCTTGAAGTACGAGGCACGGTTCCGCTGTGCCCGGCACTCTCGGCAGTAGCTGGCCCAGCCGTCCGAACTGGTCTTGTTCCGCTCCCACTCCGAGTGAGGCTTGGTCTCCCCGCATTGGGGACATCTCTTGTGGCCGGACGGCACGGGTACCTTCACCCGCACCGTCCGCCCCTTCGCTTCTTGCCGCTGCTTGTAGTGCTCGGCCTGGCATTCGCGGCAGTACGCCTGAAGACCGTCCCGCATCGCCCGATTGCTCGCGAAGGCCTCGCACGACTGAACGCGCTTGCATCGCGAGCAACGCTTCATACCCTCAGGTGCCACCTCGGCCACCCCGCCCCCCGCACCTTCAATTCGAAGGTCACACGGCCCCTATAGCCCTTACTGGCCACCCTTTTGTACGAATGACCTCACGAAATCCTCGGCGTTCTCCTCCAAGACGTCGTCAATCTCGTCAAGTACGGAGTCGACGTCGTCGGAGAGCTTTTCCTGGCGCTCCTTGAGGTCGGTCGATTCCTCGACCGCCGCCTCCTCGACCTCCTCGGTCGAGCGCTGCGCCTTCTGCTGTCCGCCGCCGGTGTCCTTGGTCGCCATGTCTACCTCACCCCGCTCGGTTCGCACGCTCATGTCGAGAGACCCCGGGATTCGGGATCTCTCAAGATCAGACCCTACGTCGGACCCTACAAGCAGGGTCCGACATTCGTCCCCGCACTCGTTCAAAAGATCCGGCATAACGTCCGGCTGATTTCATGATTCCCGGACCGGAGGCCTTTCAGGCCCCTTCACTGCCCCGAAAGCACCCGCACCAGATCCTCCGCCGTGCGGCAGCGGTCCAGGAGCTCCTTGACGTGGTTCCGGGTCCCCCGCAGGGGTTCCAGGGTCGGGACCCGCTGGAGGGAGTCGCGGCCCGGGAGGTCGAAGATCACCGAGTCCCAGGAGGCCGCGGCGACGTCGTCCGCGTACTGCTCCAGGCAGCGGCCCCGGAAGTACGCCCGGGTGTCCTCCGGCGGCTTGCTCGCCGCCCGCTCCACCGCCGGCTCCTCCACCAGCCGCTTCATCTTGCCGCGGGCCACCAGGCGGTTGTACAGGCCCTTCTCGGGCCGTACGTCCGAGTACTGGAGGTCCACCAGGTGCAGCCGCGCCGCGTCCCAGCCCAGCCCGTCCCGGCGGCGGTAGCCCTCCAGGATCTCCCGCTTCGCGATCCAGTCCAGCTCCCCCGACAGGCTCATCGGGTCGCTCTCCAGCCGGCCCAGCACGTCCTCCCAGCGGGCCAGCACGTCCTTGGTCTGCTCGTCCGCGTCGGAGCCGAAACGCTCCTCCACGTACTTCCTGGCCAGCTCGAAGTACTCCATCTGGAGTTGTACGGCCGTCAGGGTGCGCCCGCTGCGCAGCGTGATCAGGTGCTTGAGGTCCGGGTCGTGGGAGACCTGGTGGAGGGTGCGTACGGGCTGGTCGACGGCCAGGTCCGAGGTGATGAACTGGTCCTCGATCATGCCGAGGACCAGCGCCGTCGTGCCGAGCTTGAGATAGGTGGAGATCTCGGACAGGTTCGCGTCGCCGATGATCACGTGCAGGCGGCGGTACTTCTCCGCGTCCGAGTGCGGCTCGTCCCGGGTGTTGATGATGGGCCGCTTCAGGGTGGTCTCCAGGCCGACCTCGACCTCGAAGTAGTCCGCGCGCTGGCTGATCTGGAAGCCGTGCTCGCGGCCGTCCTGGCCGATGCCCACGCGCCCCGCGCCGGTCACGACCTGGCGGGAGACGAAGAAGGGGGTCAGGTGGCGCACGATCTCCGAGAAGGGGGTCTCCCGCTTCATCAGGTAGTTCTCGTGCGTGCCGTAGGAGGCGCCCTTGTTGTCGGTGTTGTTCTTGTAGAGGTGGATCGGCTGGGCGCCGGGGAGCTGGGCCGCCCTGACGGCCGCCTCGGCCATGATCCGCTCGCCGGCCTTGTCCCAGAGCACGGCGTCGAGCGGGTTGGTGATCTCCGGCGAGCTGTACTCGGGGTGCGCGTGGTCGACGTAGAGCCGTGCGCCGTTCGTGAGGATGACGTTGGCGAGGCCGATGTCCTCGTCGGTCAGCTGGCTGTTGTCGGCGGCCTCGCGGGCGAGGTCGAAGCCGCGGGCGTCCCGCAGCGGATTCTCTTCCTCGAAGTCCCAGCGGGCGCGTCGCGCCCGGTGCATCGCCGCCGCGTAGGCGTTGACGATCTGGGACGAGGTGAGCATGGCATTGGCGTTCGGGTGCCCCGGGACGGAGATCCCGTACTCCGTCTCGATCCCCATTACTCGCCGTACGGTCATGCGGCCCTCCTTGCCCGGCGGCGCTCCCCTGCGGGAGCGGCGCTCAAGTACCGCTGGTGCTCCGGTGCGCGTGCCTGTGCCTGTTCCTGTGCGGTGCCCGTCCCCGCACTGCGCGTCCGGCGGCGGTACGGAAGAGCCTAGAACCACTTCGCGCTCGTGGGGAGATCATTTCCGTCATTGAATTCGCCTCGTCACCGGCTGAAAAGCGGCCGGTAAAGCAGTCGGCTGCGGATGCCCCGGGAGGGCATCCGCAGCCGCTCCGCTTCGTCAGAGGTACTGACCGGTGTTTGCCACCGTGTCGATGGAGCGTCCGGTGTCCGCGCCTTGCTTTCCGGTGACGAGGGTGCGGATGAATACGATCCGCTCGCCCTTCTTACCGGAGATTCGGGCCCAGTCGTCCGGGTTGGTGGTGTTGGGCAGGTCCTCGTTCTCCTTGAACTCGTCCACGCACGCCTGGAGGAGGTGGGAGACCCGGAGGCCCTTCTGGTTGTGCTCGAGGAAGGCCTTGATCGCCATCTTCTTCGCACGGTCCACGATGTTCTGGATCATCGCGCCCGAGTTGAAGTCCTTGAAGTAGAGGACTTCCTTGTCGCCGTTGGCGTACGTGACCTCGAGGAAGCGGTTCTCCTCGGTTTCGGCGTACATCTGCTCGACGACGGTCTGGATCATGCTGTGGACGGTGCCGGGCCGCGAGTCCTGGTGTTCGGACAGGTCGTCCGTGTGCAGGGGCAGCGAGGCCTTGAGGTACTTCGCGAAGATGTCCTTCGCGGCCTCCGCGTCCGGGCGCTCGATCTTGATCTTCACGTCGAGCCGGCCGGGGCGCAGGATGGCCGGGTCGATCATGTCCTCGCGGTTGGAGGCGCCGATGACGATGACGTTCTCCAGGCCCTCCACGCCGTCGATCTCGGCGAGCAGCTGGGGGACGATGGTGTTCTCCACGTCCGAGCTGACGCCGGATCCGCGGGTGCGGAAGAGGGACTCCATCTCGTCGAAGAAGACGATGACGGGGGTGCCCTCGCTCGCCTTCTCGCGGGCACGCTGGAAGACGAGGCGGATGTGCCGCTCGGTCTCGCCGACGTACTTGTTGAGGAGCTCGGGGCCCTTGATGTTCAGGAAGTACGACTTCCCCGCCGCCTGTCCGGTCACCTCGGCGACCTTCTTGGCAAGGGAGTTGGCGACGGCCTTGGCGATGAGCGTCTTGCCGCAGCCGGGCGGGCCGTAGAGCAGGATGCCCTTCGGGGGCCGCAGTTCGTGTTCCTTGAACAGGTCGGGGTAGAGGTACGGGAGCTCGACCGCGTCGCGGATCAGCTCGATCTGGTCGCCCAGGCCGCCGATCTTGTCGTAGTCGATGTCCGGGACCTCTTCGAGGACCAGGTCCTCGACCTCGCTCTTGGGGACGACCTCGTAGACGTAGCCGGAGCGGGGTTCGAGCAGCAGGGCGTCGCCGGGGCGGATGGTGATGTCCAGGAGCGGCTCGGCGAGCCTCACCACCCTTTCCTCGTCGGTGTGCCCGACCACCAGGGCGCGCTCGCCGTCCTCGAGGATCTCCTTGAGGGTGACGATGTCCCCGGCCCGCTCGAATTCCATGGCCTCGACCACGTTGAGGGCCTCGTTGAGCATGACCTCCTGGCCGCGCCGGAGGTTTTCCGGTTCGACGCTGGGGCTCACGTTCACGCGGAGCTTTCGGCCTCCGGTGAAGATGTCGACGGTGCCGTCCTCGTTCGCCTGAAGGAAGACACCGAAGCCTGCCGGCGGCTGTGCGAGCCGGTCGACTTCTTCCTTGAGGGCCACGATCTGGTCGCGGGCCTCACGGAGGGTATTCGCGAGTCGTTCGTTCTGCGCGGAGACGCCTGCCAGATTTGTCTGGAGCTCGACGATCCGCTCTTCGAGAATCCTCGTGTGTCGCGGAGAGTCGGCGAGCTTACGTCGCAGGACGGCGATTTCCTGCTCGAGATAGGCAACCTGGCCGGCGGGGTCCTCAGACCCTCGCCCGGGCCGGATGCCGCGGTTGATGTCGTCGTCGTGGGCTGCCACGGTCCTCACCTCCTCCAAGGGGAGCTGGACGCTTCCTGACCCTACCTGGGCTGGTGGTGATTGAAACCCCTAGATCACAAAGACGGTAGAGGTGTGTCCGATCTTCACCCTTGCGTACTCCCTCACGCCAAGGAAATACCCACCCATCAACATCGGAAAGCGGCCGGTTGTAAGGTCGAACTGTTCAACACCCGCCAGGGCTCGTGCGACTTGCTTCGAGTTGTGACCGGGATGGATCACTCAGAGCAGGGAACGGCAGGAGATATGACCGTGCAGCAGGAGGCTCCCACAGCCGGCGTGAGCGGCGCCGGAGAGCCGCTCGAGGTCTGGATCGACCAGGACCTCTGCACCGGCGACGGCATCTGCGCGCAGTACGCGCCGGAGGTGTTCGAGCTGGACATCGATGGTCTGGCGTACGTGAAGGGCGCCGAGGACGAGCTCCTCCAGGCGGCGGGGGCGACCACTCCGGTTCCGCTGCCGCTGCTCCAGGACGTGGTCGATTCGGCGAAGGAATGCCCGGGCGACTGCATCCACGTAAGGCGCGTTTCGGACGGGGTCGAGGTGTACGGCCCGGACGCGGAGTGACGGTTCAAACACTTGCGGCGGTCGAGTCCGTCAGCTCCTGGCGGAATTTTCCGCCGGTCCAGCGCCACTTGGCGAACTGCTTCACATCGGGTTCGTAGCGCGGGACCTCCGGCGAGGAGTAGCCGAGGAGGCGGGCGGTGACGACTCCGTCGCGCACCGTGAGATCGGTGGCGGTCTGCCGTCGGGCGGCTTCGAGCAGGGTGGCGACGACGCGGGGGGCGGAGCCCTCGGCCCGGTCCTGGGCGAGTACGTAGATCGCGTGGGGCGGGGTGCCGGAGCCGGCGTCGCAGCGGACGGTGGCCACGGTCTCGGGGCGGCCGTCGCCGTCGAGGTCGCCCTGGGCGGTGGCGGTGACGGTCTGCGGGGCGCCCTTGCAGTCGAGGGGGTAGGTGACCGCGGCGGCGTCGGGAGCGGTGGCCTGGGGGCCGTTCGTGCCGGTGGGGTCCGCCGGGGCCGCGGTGGTGCCGGCGGCCGGCTGGACGAGTCCCGCGGCGGCTATGACGGCGGCCATGGCGGTGGCCGTGGCGAGCCAGTGCACGGTCCTGGTGCGGTTGTGCGCCAGGGTTTCCAGTGTCGGCGTCAGCTCGGCGGGGCTGTGCAGCACGCGGGGTGTCTCCTGTGCGAAGGGTGACGGGGAGCCAGCATCGTGCCACACCTCACACGGAGGTGGAACGGCCGGGTCCGGAGCCGGTGGTCCACTCTCTGGTGTGCACTGTCCGTGACAACGAAAAGGCGCTGTGGCGCAGTTCCCGTGTTGCTCGGGGAACTGCGCCACAGCGCCTTCGTGTTGGGCTGCCGGGGAGGTTAGGCGGACCGGTCGCTGCCGGGGCCGTCGTAGTCCTCGCCGTAGGCGCCCTTGGCGGGGCGGCGGCGGCGCATCGGGGGCTCGACGCCGTCGGCGAGGCGGCGGGCGGTGACGAGGAAGCCGGTGTGTCCGATCATCCGGTGGTCCGGGCGGACGGCGAGGCCTTCGACGTGCCAGTTGCGGATCATCGATTCCCACGGCTGCGGCTCGGCGAAGCAGCCGATCTCGCGGATGGACTCGACGGTCTTGGACAGCTGGGTGGTGGTGGCCACGTAGCAGCAGAGGATGCCGCCGGGGACCAGCGCCTTGGAGACGGCGTCCAGGCACTCCCAGGGGGCGAGCATGTCGAGGATGACGCGGTCGACGTCGGTGTCGGACAGGTTGTCCTGGAGGTCGCCCACGGTCAGCTGCCACGCGGGGTGCGGGCCGCCGAAGTAGCGCTCGACGTTGGCGGTGGCGATCTCGGCGAAGTCCGCGCGGCGCTCGTAGCTGTGGAGCATGCCCTGGTCGCCGATGGCGCGCAGCAGGAAGCTGCTCAGGGAGCCGGAGCCCACACCTGCCTCCACGACGCGGGCGCCGGGGAAGATGTCGGCGAAGGCCAGGATCTGGCCTGCGTCCTTGGGGTAGACCACGGCGGCACCGCGGGGCATGGACAGGACATAGTCGGGGAGCAGGGGGCGCAGCGCGAGGTACGCGACGTTGCCCGTGGTGCGGACAACACTGCCCTCGGGAGCACCGATCAGCTCGTCGTGCGGGAAGGAACCCTTGTGGGTGTGGAAATTCTTCCCGGCTTCGAGCGTGAACGTGTAGTGGCGGCCCTTGGGGTCGGTGAGCTGAACCTGGTCCCCGACCTCGAAGGGCCCGCGTCGGCGGGCGGCACCGGTCGGTTCGGACATGTGACCAGTGTATTGGCTTCAGGACCGGGGCCGCGCCATGGCCTTCACGAAGGCCCTTTCGACGTCGGCGGTGGAGAGGACTCCGTAGATCTCGCCGGTGGGTTCGAGGACGAGGTACTCGGTGGCGGGGGTGGTGCGGAGGTGGTCGAGGAGTTCCTCGCCGGTGAGGTCCGCGGAAACCTTCATGCCGTCGGTGAGGTCCTGGGCGACGGTGCTGACGGCGACCCAGGGGCGGCGGTGTTCGGGGACGCCGACGATGGCGGCTTCGCGGACGACGGCGGTGGGGTCTCCGTGGCCGTCGACGACGACGAGGGCGCGGGCGCCGGCTTCGGTGGCGCGGCGCAGCGCCTCGGAGAGGGGGGTGGCGTTCTCGACGGGGATGGCGCGCCGGGTGAGGGCGCGGGCCTTGAGTTCGGGGAGGTGTTCGCGCAGGCGGGCCATGCGGAGGCTGTTGCCGGCTCCGGTCCAGATGATGGCGGCGAGGATGGCGGCGAGCAGGGCGTCCATGACGGTGTCGAAGCCGCCGATCTCGGCGCTGCGGTTGCCGAGGACTCCGGTGTGGGTGAGCAGGGGCAGGCCGAGGAGGACGGCGACGGCGAGGCCGCGGCCGATCCAGGCGGCGGCGACGGTGCCGGTCATGGGCTTGCCGGTGATGCCCCAGATGACGGCGCGGAGCATCCGGCCGCCGTCGAGGGGGAGGCCGGGCAGCAGGTTGAAGGCGGCGACGAGCAGGTTGGAGATCATCAGGCCGGCGAGGAGGACGCCGGGGACGGTGGCGGGGTCGACGGCCTTCATGCCGAGGTAGAAGGCTCCGGCGAGCAGGAGGGAGAGCAGGGGGCCGACGAAGGCGAGGACGAATTCGCGGCCGGGGGTCTCGGACTCCTTCTCGATCTCGGAGACTCCGCCGAAGAACTGGAGCTGGATGCGGCGCACGGGGAGTTTGAAGCGGAGGGCGGCGACGGTGTGCGCGAGCTCGTGGACGAGGACGGAGGCGTAGAAGGCGACGGCGAAGAAGAGGGAGACGAGGTAGCGGGCCGGGCCGAGGTCCGGCAGGACGCGGTCGAGCTGGTCGCCGAAGACCCAGGTGATGAGGGCGGCGACGAGGAACCAGCTGGGCGAGACGTAGACGGGCACGCCGAAGGGGCGGCCCATGAGGAGTCCGCCGCCCGGTCCGGAGCGCCGGCCTGGGCGCTCGCCGGTTTCGTCGGTGTCTGCCACGGCTGTCCTTCGTTCGGTGCTGCTTGGTCCGGTGTGTTCCGGTGTGGTTCGTGGGGTGCTGTCGCGGGTTGTGATGCTTCGATCATGCAGTGCGAGGGGGCTCGGAGTCGATGGTATGCGCGTGCTGTCGGTGGCGGGTCGTAGGGTTTTGTGCATGACGACGAGCTCCGGTGACGGTCCGGCCGATGTGGCGCCCAGTGCTGCGCGGCCCTCTTCGCTCTCCCCTTCGCGGGCGAGCGATTTCATGCAGTGCCCGCTGCTGTACCGGTTCCGGGTGATCGACAAGCTGCCGGAGAAGCCCAGTGCGGCGGCCACGCGCGGGACGCTGGTGCATGCCGTGCTGGAGCGGCTCTTCGACCATCCCGCGCCGGAGCGGACGGCTCCGCGGGCGAAGGCGCTGATCCCGGGGCAGTGGGACCGGCTGCTGGAGGCGAGGCCGGAGCTGACGGAGCTGTTCCCGGAGGGGGACGAGGGGGCGGAGCTGGCGCGGTGGCTGACGGAGGCCGAGGCGCTGGTGGAGCGCTGGTTCACGCTGGAGGACCCGACGCGGCTGGAGCCGGTGGAGCGGGAGTTCTTCGTGGAGACGGAGCTGGAGTCGGGGCTGCGGCTGCGCGGGATCATCGACCGGGTGGATGTCGCGCCGACCGGTGAGGTGCGGATCGTCGACTACAAGACGGGCAAGGCGCCGCGGCCGGAGTATGCCGAGGGCGCGCTGTTCCAGATGAAGTTCTACGCGCTGGTGGTGTGGCGGCTGAAGCAGGTGGTGCCGCGGCGGCTACAGCTGGTGTACCTGGGCAGTGGGGACGTGTTGACGTACGACCCGGTGATCGCGGATCTGGAGCGGGTGGAGCGCAAGCTGCTGGCCCTGTGGGAGGCGATCCGGGAGGCGACGGAGACGGGCGAGTGGCGGCCGCGGCCGACGAAGCTGTGCGGCTGGTGTGACCATCAGGCGGTGTGTCCGGAGTTCGGCGGGACTCCCCCGCCCTATCCGCTGGTCGTCGTTCCGCGTTCGGAGGCGGTGAGCCCGGCGGATTCATGATCGGCCGGTCAGGGCAGAATGGGCGGCGTCCGCCGAAGCCGTCCGACGAATAGAGGTAGACCCCGTGGCGATCCGCGTCCTGCTGGTCGACGACCAGCCACTGCTGCGCACGGGCTTCCGGATGATCCTGGAGGCCGAACAGGACCTGGCGGTGGTCGGGGAGGCCGGGGACGGGCTTCAGGCGCTGGACCAGGTGCGGGCGCTGCAGCCCGACGTGGTGCTGATGGACATCCGGATGCCGCGGATGGACGGGGTGGAGGCCACCCGGCAGATCACGGGTCCGGGGCGGGACGGCCCGGCGAAGGTGCTGGTGCTGACCACGTTCGATCTGGACGAGTACGTGGTGGAGGCGCTGCGCGCGGGGGCGAGCGGGTTCCTGCTGAAGGACGCGCCGGCCAATGAGCTGGTGCAGGCGATCCGGGTGGTGGCGGCGGGCGAGGCGATGCTCGCGCCGAGCATCACGCGGCGGCTCCTGGACAAGTACGCGGGGCACCTGCCGTCGGGTGAGGACACGGTCCCGGACACGCTGGGGACGCTGACCGAGCGGGAGGTCGAGGTGCTGAAGCTGGTGGCGCGCGGCCTGTCGAACGCGGAGATCGCGGCGGATCTGTTCGTGAGCGAGACGACGGTGAAGACGCATGTGGGACACGTGCTGACGAAGCTGGGCCTGCGCGACCGCGTGCAGGCGGCGGTGTACGCGTACGAGAGCGGCCTGGTGCGCCCGGGCGCCCAGTAGCGGGTCCTGCGCCTACGGCAAGGGGCCGGGCGGCCGCGTGGTGCGGCTGCCCGGCCCCTTGCCGTAGGCGGTGGTTCAGCTCTTGCTGATCTCCCAGAAGCGGAAGACGGTGGAGGCGTCCAGGGACCACTGGAGGCCGGTCACGTTCTGGCGGGTGACGGCGTACTGCTTGCCCTGCCAGAGCGGGAGGATCGGGAGCTCGTCGGCGACGATGTCCTGGAGCCGGGTGTAGTCCGGGGTGGTCGCGGTGCGGTCGGACTTCGCGGAGGTCGACGGGATGATGCTCCCGCTGATCTCCTTGTTGTCGTAGTTGTTGTGGAGCACGTTGTCCGGGCCGAAGAACGGCTGGGTGAAGTTGTCGGCGTCCGGGTAGTCCGGCACCCAGCCCTTCACGTAGACGCCGTACTTGCCGTCCTGGATGTCCTTCTCGTACTGCTCGTACTCGACGGACTTCATGTCGGCCTCGAAGAGGCCGCTGTCGTTGAGCTGCTTGGCGATGACCTCGAACTGCTGGTCGGTGGAGGGGCCGTAGCGGGACGGGGTGGAGTACAGGGTCAGCTTGATCTTGCCGTTGATGCCGGCGGCCTTGAGGACGGCCTTGGCCTTCTCGGGCTGCGGGCTGCCGCCGTAGCGCTCGAAGAACGGGGTGGTGTGTCCGGCGATGCCGGCCGGGACGATCGAGTAGAGCGGGGAGGCGGTGCCGGCGTACACGTCCCTGACGAGCGCTTCGCGGTCGACGAGGTAGGCGATGGCCTTGCGGACGGGGAGCTTGCCGACGACCGGGTCGTTGACGTTGAAGACGAGGTGCTCGACCTCGGCGCCGGTGCCCTGGACGACGTCGACCTTGTTGTCGCCGGTCTTGGCGGCGGCGAGGCCGGCGATGTCCTTGGCGGCGAGGCCGCGGAAGGCGAAGTCGACGTCGCCGCTCTCCAGGACCGTCTTGAGGCCGGCCTGGTCGCCGTTGAAGAACTTCAGCGTGACGCCGTTGTTCTTGGCCTTGGCCTTGCCGCTGTAGGAGTCGTTGACGGAGAAGGTGGCGCTCTTCTCGTTGAACGAGTCCAGCTTGTAGACGCCGGAGCCGACGGCCTTGTTGTCCGTGCGGAGCTTGTCGGCCGGGTACTCGCTGTGGTCGACGATGGCGCCCGCGCCCGAAGCGATCTTGCTGGGGAAGGTCGCGTCGGGCGTCTTGAGGCGGAAGACGACGGTCTTGTCGTCGGGGGCGTCGATGCCGGCGATCGACGAGAGCAGCACGGCGGGGCCGTTGTCGTCATTGATCTTCAGCGTGCGGTCGAAGGAGTGCTTGACGTCCTTCGAGGTGAGGGGGTGGCCGTTGCTGAACTTCAGGCCGGAGCGCAGGACGCACTTGAACACCTTGCTGTCGCCGCCCTGGAAATCGCAGGACTGCGCGGCGTCGGGCTCGGGCGTGGTGGCGCCCTTGGGGAAGCTCAGCAGCGACTGGAAGACGTTGTTGAAGAGCAGCCAGGAGCCGGGGTCGTAGCCGGAGGCGGGGTCGGTGGACTTCACCTTGTCGGATATCCCCATGACCACGCCCTTGCCGTTGCCGGCGTTGGAGCCATCGGTCGAGCCGCAACCGCTGAGCAGCGCGGCGGCGGTGGCTGCGCCGAGCGGGGCCGCCAGCCACTGGTTACGTCGTATCACGCGAACGTCCTTCACAGTCGAACTGTTTCGTTGCTCCGGCCTGCGACACCCGCCGCCGGTTGTTGCCGGTCTCAGCCGCTGACACCCCGGCCGAGTTCCCACAGCTGGAGGTCGGAGATGGCGTTGACCGACCACTCCACTCCGGTGAGCCCGTCGCGTGCGGCGACGTACTGCTTGCCCTGCCACAGGGGCAGGACGGGCACGTCCTCGGCGACGATGTCCTGCATTTCCGTGATCGCGGGGACGGCGACGTTGCGGTCGACGGCGCGCCGTGATTCGGGGATGAGCCGGGTGCGCACCGCGCTGTTGGCGTAGGGCGTGCCCAGGAAGTTGTCCTGCTCCAGGAACGGGGCGAGGAAGTTGTCGGCGTCCGGGAAGTCGGGGAACCAGCCGAGCCCGTAGGCGGCGTGGTCGCCCTTCTTCTGCGCGGGGCGGAAGTCGGCCCATTCGCTGCCCTGGACGGTGATGTCGAACAGCTGCGTGGAGTTCAGCTGGCTCTTGAGGGCCTCGAACTCGGCGGCCGTGCCGTCGCCGTAGTGGTCGGACGTGTAGTTCAGGGTGAGCTTGACCGGGGTCTTGATCCCGGCGTCCTTCAGCAGGCCGGCGGCCTTGGCGGTGTTGGCCTCGCCGTACTTGGTGAAGAAGGAGTTGGCGTGGCCGGGCACGGTGGTGGGGACCAGCGAGTAGAGCGGCTGCGCGGACTTGCCGTAGACCTTGGAGATGAGCGCGTTGCGGTCGACGGCGGCGGCGAGGGCCTGGCGTACGGCCTTCTCCTTGACGACCGGGGCCTCGGTGTTGAAGCCGAGGTAGTGGATCTCCAGGCCGGGCATCGGGAAGAGCTTGACGCCCTTGGGCGGCCGGGCGGAGAGCTCGGTGATCTGGGCGGGCGAGAGGGTGCGGGAGACCATGTCGATGGACCCGGCGGTCAGTGCCCTGCTCATGGCCGCGGAGTCGGCGTAGGTGCGCAGTTCGACCTTGTCGTTGCGGAGCTTGAGGTCGCCCTGGTAGTTCGGGTTCTTGCTGAAGACGGCGCGGACGAGCTGGTTGTCCTTGACCTCGGCCTTCATCGTGTACGGGCCGGAGCCGTCCACGGCGAAGCCCTCGCGGAGCTTCTTGGCGTCGTAGTTCTTGGCGCTGACGATGCCCGCGGCGGGGGTGGAGAGCTTGAACGGGAAGGTCGCGTCGGGGGTCTTCAGGTGGAAGACGACGGTGTCGGCGGACTTGACCTCGACGTTGTCGACGGTGGAGAGCAGCGAGGACGGGCCGTTCTCGTCCTTGATGGCGAGGACGCGGTCGATGGAGAACTTGACGTCCTTGGCGGTGAGCGGGTCGCCGCTCGCGAACTTCAGCCCGGGGCGCAGGGTGCAGCGGTAGCTCTCGTTGCCGGTGTCGGTGAAGCGGCAGTCGGAGGCCGCTTCGGGGACGGGCTGGCCGCCGCCGCGCGGGGTGTGCATCAGCGTCTGGACGGTCTGGCGCAGTACGTTCCAGGCTCCGGCATCGTAGGCGTGGGCCGGGTCGAACGGGGCGGGGGCGACATCGGCGGCCTCGAACCGGTCGGTGGTCCCGACGACGATCGCTCCGGATCCTGCTCCTCCGCCGCTCGCGCTGCCGCATGCGGCCAGCGTGGGGGTGAGCAGTCCGGCCGCGGCCGTCAGCACCATGGTCTTGCGGTTCATGCTGGAAGTACTCCCTGTAACCGGCACTTGCTCAAAGCGGCGTAAAGGGCACTTCGCGACGGTCGCCCGTTCAGGGCGGAACGATCGGGCCGGTGGTGTGACGATCGGTCCACGCGATCCCGGCACAGGGGTGTGCATCCGGGATGGCAGAGGTGCGGCGATGTGCCCGCGACGACACTAGTGGCCCGGGACGGGATGGCTGGAACTGGCCGGACTTGGGGCGTATTCGTACCGTGATGGGAGCGGACTGGCTGTCCATGTGGGGCTCTGCCCAGATTCGGTCAGGAGCTGATCAATCCGGACACAAGGGAAGCCGTGCGACCCCCGGGACAGGTCCGTCGGGGGTGTGGCGCGTGACCAAGGTCACCTGGGGCAACTGCCCCGGAGGGGATGGAATTTCAGCCTCCGGGGCCTGGCGCGGAAGATTCTTCCGCAGGACCTTGGTCCTGCCGGGATACGTTCGGTACGGAGCGTGTGCGTTCAGTTCATCGGAGTGATGAGCGAGCGCAGGAACGCCAGGTCCACGTCCTCCAGCGAGCGGACGACCGTACGGCCGGGTGCGGGCGCGATGACTCCGACGGAGGGGACGGCCACGACCCGGCAGCCGGCGGCCTCGGCGGCGGCGACACCGGTGGCGGTGTCCTCGATGACGGCGCAGCGCGAGGGGTGCGCGCCGAGGGTCCGGGCGGCGAGCAGGTAGGGGTCGGGGTGCGGCTTGGTGCGCACCACCTCGTCACCTGCGACGGTCATGGTGAAGCGGTCGCGGCCGAGGGTGAGCAGGATCTGGTCGATGACCCGGCGGTGGGAGGCGGAGACGAGGGCCGTGGGCACGTTGTGCCGGGCCAGCTCGCTCAGCAGCCGCTCGGCGCCGGGCATCAGCGGCACCCGGTCGGCGATGCGCGCCTCGAAGCGCTCGTTCAGCAGGACGCTGAGTTCGGCGAGGGTGATGTCGGCGCCGGTGGACTCGATCAGGAAGGCCGCGCTGCGGGTCATGGGGCCGCCGACGACGACGTCGCGCCAGGACTCGTCGAGCCGGTGGCCGAGCTCGTGGAAGATCTCCGCCTCGATCTCCCACCAGAAGCCCTCCGTGTCGACGAGGGTGCCGTCCATGTCCAGCAGCACCGCCTGGAGGGCCGAGCCGTCGGCCGTGCGGGCGACGGGAGCGGGAACGGTGCTCGTCATGCGTGCGCCTCTCAGAAGGGACGAGAAGGCCGGTCACCTCTTCCCTCGGGGCATGCCCCCGGGGAACAGGCGACCGGCCTGTATGGGACCGACAAGTGTACGTCGGTCTGCCTCAGCGTGCGTTGAAATACTTCGCTTCGGGGTGGTGAATCACGATGGCGTCGGTGGACTGCTCGGGGTGGAGCTGGAACTCCTCCGAGAGGTGGACGCCGATGCGCTCCGGCTGGAGGAGGTCGGCGATCTTCGCGCGGTCCTCCAGATCGGGGCAGGCACCGTAGCCGAGGGAGAAGCGGGCACCGCGGTACTTGAGGTCGAACATGTCCTCGACGGCGGCCGGGTCCTCGCCGCCGAAGCCGAGCTCGGCGCGCACGCGGGCGTGCCAGTACTCGGCCATGGCCTCGGCGAGCTGGACGGACAGGCCGTGCAGCTCCAGGTACTCGCGGTAGGAGTCGGACTCGAAGAGCTTGGCCGTGGCCTCGCCGATCTTCGAGCCGACGGTGACCACCTGGAGGCCGACCACGTCGGTCTCGCCGGACTCCTCCGGGCGGAAGAAGTCCGCGAGGCACAGGCGGCGGCCGCGGCGCTGGCGCGGGAAGGTGAAGCGGGTCCGCTCGTTGCCCTCCTCGTCGAGGATGATCAGGTCCTCGCCCTTGGACACGCAGGGGAAGTAGCCGTAGACGACGGCCGCCTCCAGGAGGTTCTCCGTGTGCAGCTTGTCCAGGAGGCCGCGCAGGCGCGGACGGCCCTCGCTCTCGACGAGCTCCTCGTACGTGGCCCCGCCGGCGCGGGCCTGCTTGAGGCCCCACTGGCCCTTGAAGAGGGCGCCCTCGTCGAGCCAGGAGGCGTAGTCCTTGAGCGGGATGCCCTTGACCACGCGGGTGCCCCAGAACGGCGGGGTGGGCACCGGGTTGTCGACGGCGACGTCGGAGCGGCCGCCCGGCTCCTCCGGCTCCTCGACCTGGAGGACCGGCGTGTCGCGCTTGGCGACGCGGCGCTGCTTGAGCTCGGGCAGGGTGGCGCCGGGGACGCCGCGCTTGACGGCGATGAGGGCGTCCATGAGGCGCAGGCCTTCGAAGGCGTCGCGGGCGTAGCGGACTTCGCCTTCGTAGATCTCGTGGAGGTCCTGTTCGACGTAGGCGCGGGT
>NZ_JBHWUO010000022.1:58539-136996 GCF_042736975.1 Streptomyces sp. NPDC059989 | reverse complement strand
CCGGGGCACCTCCTCGGGCGCCGAACGTGGCCAGGGGTCGGAGAGTGGCAGCCTTGTTGCGTTCGGCGCCCTGCGGGGGCGCCCCGGCACACACCCGGCCCCACCGGCGCTGACGTGGGGAGGCGGCCGCGTTCCGGGCCTTGACGGCCTAGGGGACGGGCGGCGGGTCCACCAGGCGCCCGTCCTCTACGAGTAGCCCGGCCCGCTTGACGCTGCGCAGGGCCGGGATCACCTCCACGTGGCCCACGCCGTCCACCGCGCCGATCCGCTCGGTCAGGTACGTGTAGAGCGCGTCGGTGTTCCGGCACGCCACCACCGCCATCAGGGAGGCGGCCCCCGTCACGGCCGCCGCGAACGCCACCTCGCGGTGGCTCGCCAGTGCGGCCCCCACCTCCGCCAGCCGGGCCGGCGGGACGGTCAGTACGAGCGTCGCCTCCGCCTCGTAGCCGAGGTGCTCCGGGACGAACTCCACGTCGAAGAAGACCGCCCCCAGATCGCGCAGTCCTTCCAGCCGGCGGCGGGCGGTGGACTCCGACAGGCCGGTGGCGCGGGCCAGTTCCGGGTACCCGGCGCGGCCGTCCCGGCGCAGCACCGACAGCAGCGCGAGCTCCGCCTCGTCCAATGCGTACCGCTCCGGCTTCGGCCCGACGCGCGGGCGTTGCAGGGCCGCGATCTGGTCGGGGCGCAGCACGTCCAGGCCCGTCCACGAATCGGGACCGCCGAAGAACTTCCGCAGGATGGTGTGGGCGCTGATGCCGGTCACCCGGCGGGTGCGCGGCAGCTTGTCCAGCAGCAGGGTGTCCCGGTCCTGGCGGGTGCGCGACCGGGTCATGCAGTGGACCTCCGTGCCGCCCGAGTTCAGGGTCACCCACGCGATGTCCGGGCGCCGGGCGAGCGCCCCGGCCACCGGGAGCGCCGCGTCGGGGGCGCACTGCACCCGCAGCCACGACTCGAAGAGCCCGACGCGGCTGCCCATCGGCAGCCCGACGACCCGGATCAGGCCGGTGGTCCGCAGGCGCCGGTAGCGGCGTACGACGGTCTGGTCGGAGACCTCCAGCACCTCGGCGATCCGGCTGAAGGCTGCCCGGCCGTCGATCACGAGGGCCTGGATGAGGGACCGGTCCAGTGCGTCCAGCTCCGTGTCGTTCATGGTTTCCATCATCGCAGGGGTTCTGGTGGTGGAAATCCGGCAGAGGTGGGCGGCTGGGTGGTGGGTGGGGGCGGGGCGCTGGGAAGTTGGGGTCACCGCGATCCGGCCCCTTCCAGGCCTCACCCCACCGTGCTTTCCGAGGAGAACTCCCGTGCGTAAATGGCTGCCGCTGACGGCCGTCTGCCTAGGGGCTTTCATGCTCCTGATCGACGTCACGATCGTGACCGTCGCCCTGCCCGACATGGCCGGCGACATGCACGCCGACTTCGCCGGCCTGCAGTGGGTCATGGACGTCTACGCGCTTGCGCTGGCGGCCCTGCTGCTCGGCGCCGGCTCGCTCGCCGACCGGATCGGCCGCCGCCGGCTCTACCTCGGCGGGCTCGGCGTCTTCGCCGCCGCCTCGCTCGCCTGCGGCCTGGCCACCGGCCCGGCCGCCCTGATCGCCTTCCGCGCCGTGCAGGGCGTGGGCGCGGCCGCCATGATGGCCACCACCATGGCCCTGCTCAGCGCGACCTACCAGGGCCGCGACCGCGGAGTGGCCTTCGGCGTCTGGGGCGCGGTCAACGGCGCCGCCGCGGCGGCCGGTCCCGTCGTCGGCGGGCTGCTGACCGAGCACTTCGGATGGCGCTGGATCTTCTACATCAACCTGCCGCTCTGCGCGCTGGCCGTCCTCGTCACACTCAGGGCGGTCGCCGAGTCCCGCGACCCGCAGGCCAAGGGCCTCGACCTGCCCGGCATGGCCGCCTTCACCGCGGGCGCGGGAGCCGTCACGTACGCGCTGATCCGCGTCGGCGAGAACGGCTGGACCTCGCTCACCACCCTCGGCCTGCTCGGCCTCGGCGCGGCCGCCTTCGCCGTCTTCGTCCTCGTCGAACTGCGCGGCTCCCACCCCATGCTGGACCTCGCGCTCTTCCGCAGCCGCCCCTTCGTCGCCGTCATGGTTGCCGGACTGCTGCTGTCCGGAGCCGCCTTCTCGTACCTGATGTACGTCTCCCTCTGGCTGCAGTCCGCCGAGGGGATGAGCCCCGTCGGCGCGGGCCTGGCCCTGGTCCCGATGAGCGCCGCCGCCCTGGTCGTCGCCGCGGTGGCCGGCCGGCTGCTGCACGGGGCCCCGCCGCGGCTGACCATCGGCGGCGGGCTGCTGCTGGCCGGCGCGGGCGCGCTGCTCCAGGCCTGGATGCTCGACCCCGGGGACAGCTGGCCCGCCCTGGTGCCCGGGCTGCTGCTGACCGGTGTCGGGGTGGGTACCGGGATCTCGGCCCTGGCCGCGACCGCGATGGGGGCGGTGGCCCCGGCCCGGGCGGGCATGGCCGGCGGGGCGCTGAACAGCGCCCGGCAGCTGGGCACCGCCCTCGGCATCGCCGTACTCGGAGCCGTCTTCCACTCCGGGCTGCGCTCGGGCCTGGGCGAGGCCGGGCGGGAACTGTCGGAGCCGCTGCTCTCGGGCGGTGCCGGGCGGCTGCTGGCCGAGGCCCCGGCGGGGGCGGCCCGCGAGAACCTGGCCGGGCTGGTGGACGCGGCCTTCGCGAGCGGCCTGCGGGACACCTTCCTCGTCTCGGGGGCGATGGGCCTCGCCGGCGCCCTGGCGGTCTTCCTGCTGATCCGCGGAACCTCCGGCAAGGCGGCCGTGCCGAGCCAGGGGACGGCTCCGGTGGCCGACCTTGCCGAGCCCGTGCGGTCGTAGCGCGACCCGGCCATAAGGCGGGCGGCCCGGCATCTGTCGGGTGAACCTTCGAACGTGCTGCGCATGCCGAATCGTTTCGGCGTGGGGGTCCGCTCCTACGCTGCCCGCGGATGCCACCGGACCCGGTATCCGCGGAACCCGAGAAACGGAATCCTTATGCGTCTTCGCACCACCGCCGCCGTGTTCGCCGGCGCCCTCGCGCTCGTCCTGCCCACCGCCGGCCCGTCGCTCGCCGACGACCACGGCGACCGCAACCTCGGCACGCTCCATTACCGCTTCGTCGAAGACGACGGTGGCGAGCGCAGCGGACAGATCCGGCCCGCGGGCAACGACACCTGCTACCTGCTGACGGGGACCTCCCGGGACGAGCCCGCCGTCGAGGTGCGCAACGAGACGCGCTCGCAGGCCCTGCTGTTCGACAACCGCGGCTGCGAGGGCAGGGCGGCGCGGGTGCTGGACCCGGGCGAGCGGGCGGGGCGGCTGGAGGCCGTGGCGGTCTTCTTCAGGCACGCCGGCGGGGACGGCGGCCGGGGCGACTGGAACGGCCGGGACGACGAGGGCCGTGGCGACCAGGGCCGGGACGACGAGGGCCGCGGCGACTGGAACGGCCGTGAGGACGAGGGCCGTGGCGAGCAGGGCCGGGGCGACGAGGGCCGCGGGGAGCAGGGCCGGGGCGACGAAGGCCGCGGCGACCAGGGTCGGGGCGACCAGGGCCGCGACGAGCAGGGACGTGGCGAGCAGGGCCGCGATGACCAGGCCGCCGCCCCGGACAACGCGGGCCGCGACGAGCAGGGACGTGGTGAGCAGGGCCGGGACGACCAGGCCGCCGCCCCGGACAACGCCGGTCGTGACGAGCAGGGCCGCCCGGACAACGGCGGCCGTGAGGACCAGGCCGCCGCCCCCGACAACGGCGGCCGTGAGGACCAGGCCGCCGCCCCCGACAACGGAGGCCGCGAAGACCAGGCCGCAGCCCCGGACAACGCCGGCAACCCGGACGCGGCCGTCGGCGACGAGGAGGAGGAAGAGGAAGAGCCGGAGGAGGACCTCTTCAGCACGGTCTTCCGCGCCATCGGCTGACCCGGCACCTCCCGCACGGACCGGGCCCGGCACCCCGCACGGGGGCGCCGGGCCCCGGTGCGTCAGGCGCGTGCCGCGGAACCGACACCGCCGGCCGCACCCGCACCGACAGCGGCGTCGGCCCCGGGCGCCAGCCACTCCACGACCTCGGTCGCCGTGTAGGGCCGTGCGTCCGGTGAGAGCCTCTGGAGGAAGGACAGGTCCTTGCCGATCGTCACCAGCGGGGGCTCCACCCGGCCGCCAGGCCGCCGCTGCGCCAGCCCGATGGTGGCCAGCAGTCCGTTGCACAGGCACTGGCGGCCCTTCGCGTCGGCCGCGTCGCCGCCCTTGCGGACGTAACTCCCCACCGGCTCGGCCGCACACCGGTAGTCCAGACCGCGCGGGCCCCGTACCGGCGTCCGCAGGAAGCCCAGATCGCAGACCCGGCGGCGGGCCGCGGCCACCTCGGGCTCGGAGACCGTGCCCGGCAGCTCCGCCACTTTGAAGGGGAACGACGTCGGCGAGGCCTGGGGGTCGTTGCGGACCGTGAGGGTGCCGGCCAGGGCCCGGCCGCGCAGCGCCTCGCGCAGGCGCGGGGCCATCCCCGACTCCTCGCACAGGGCGAAGGCGCTGCCGATCTGGACCCCGGCCGCCCCCTCGGCCCGGGCGGCGGCGACCGCCTCCGGGGAGGCCTGGCCGCCGGCGAGCCAGAACGGCAGCCCGAGCGCCGCCATTTTGGCGAGATCGGGATGGTCGCGCGGGCCGTAGACCGGCTCGCCGGCCTCGTCGAGCCGCATCGGCCCGCGCGGCGGGGCGCTGTGCCCGCCCGCCCCGCTGGTCTCGATCACGAAGCCGTCGGGGCGGGTCGCCCCGTCGCGGGCCAGGTAGGCGGCCAGCACCGGCAGCGACACGATGGCCAGCACGTCCGGACGGCGCAGGGGCCCGGGCGGGGGGTACCCCCAGCGGTAGCCGGGGGAGTGTCCGGCGAGGAGCGCGCCCGGGGCGAAGAGGTGGTCCAGCGGTTCCTCGTCGCCCTCGACCGCGATCCGCGTCACGCAGGCTTCGTAGCGCGCCAGTCGCGAGGCGAGGGCCGGGATCTGACCGGGGACTCCCGCGCCCACGAGCACGTAGTCGACGCCTGCCAGGATCGCGCCGAACTCCCCCAGCTACCGCTGGGAGGTGCCCCCAGCGGGGGCGGTGGCCAGCTGGATCTTCTCCAGGTAGTTGATGCCGACGACGCCGTCATGTCCCTCCTTCGCGAGCCAGACCTCGGCGAAGTTGCCGAGGACGGTGAGGATGTCCGCCTGGGCCCCGTCGGTCGCGCGCAGCCGCGGGGTGGTCCGCATCGGGACGCCCTCGTCGAGGCCGCCCTCGCGGAAGTAGCGGTCGAGCGCGGTCCGCGCGAGCTCGGGCAGCGGGAAGGCGGCCAGTGCGCGGCGGACGTGCCCGCCCGGGTCGCCGGTCTGCAGTACGCGGGCCAGGACGACGTCCAGCGCGGTGCCGGAGACCACGCCCAGCTGGCCCGTCCGGGACACGGCCTTGGCCAGCCGCCAGCCGGAGACCCCGACGCCCATGCCGCCCTGGATCAGCCAGGGGCGCTGTGCGGCGGGAGCGGGCGGGGAGGTCGAAGGGAGCTGCGGCATGGGCACGTCCGTCACTCGTGGGTCACCCGAACCTACGCTTCCGTAGGTTCGCTCGGATTCAGTCTCCCCGCACGAGGACACGCGGATCGGCGCCGAAAGTCCCCGGCCCGGGGGGAGGTGGTCCCGAGCGGGCACGGTCCAACGGCGCCGCACATGGAACAGGGCCGCCCGGGGAGGTCTTCTCCCGGGCGGCCCCGTGATCTAACGGTTCAGCCTTGGCTCACACCCTGCCCCGGTGGGGGTCAGAAGGTGAGCTTCCAGCTGTCGATCTTGCCGGTGTCGATGCTGGCGTTGTCGTTGACCCGCAGCTTCCACACGCCGTTGGCGACCTCGGAGGAGGCGTTGACCGTGTAGCTCTTGACGATGTTGTCCGCACTGCCGCCGCTGCGGTTGTGCAGGTTGTAGACGCTGCCGTCAGGGGCCACCAGGTCGACCTTCAGGTCACCGATGTAGGTGTGGACGATGTTGACGTCCACCTTGAGGGTGCTCGGGGCGTTGCCGGTACGGGTCACCGTGATCGGGGACTCGACGGTCGCGTTGTCCGCGATCGCGTAGTCGGCCGTGTTCTCGAACACGTTCTGCTGGGAGGTGCCGACGGTCCAGGTGAAGGACGCCGTGCCCGACTTGGACGCGGAGTCGGTCACCGTGACGGTCACGTTGGACGTGCCCGCGGTGGTCGCCGTACCCGAGATCAGACCGGTCGAGGAGTTGATCGACAGGCCGGCCGGCAGGCCGGTCGCCGCGTAGCTCAGGGCACCCGGGTTGGTGCTGGTGGCCTGGACCTGGAGGCTCACCGCGGTGTTGATCTGGGTGGTCTGGTTCGGGATCGCGGTGACGGTGACGCCGTCGTTGATGCGCGGGCCGACGTTGATGGCGGCCCAGGCGTTCGCGACGTTGTTGTACGTCGCCGAGCCGGCGCCGTACAGGTCGGCGGCGGCCTTCAGGGTCTGGACGCGGGCGTCGGCGTAGTTGGTGTTGGACTTGAAGTAGCCCACCGTCAGCGCGCGGAACCAGATCTTGGACGCGGCGTCGCGGCCGATCGCGGTGACCGGGAGGCCGTCGGAGGTCGGCGAGTCGTAGCTCACGCCGTTGATGACCTTGGCGCCGGAGCCCTCGGAGGCCAGGTAGTACCAGTGGTTGGCCGGGCCCGAGGAGTAGTGGACGTCGATGCCGCCGAGGCCCGAGTACCACGCGTCCTTGGAGGAGCCGTCCTTGCTCGGCTTGTCCATGTAGCGCAGCGGGGTGCCGTTGCCGCGGATGTCGATCTTCTCGCCGACGAGGTAGTCGCCGACGTCCTGCGGGTTGTTGGCGTAGAACTCGACCGCCGCCGCCATGATGTCGGAGGTGGCCTCGTTCAGACCGCCGGGCTCACCGCTGTAGGTCATGTTGCCCGTGACCGAGGTCAGACCGTGCGTCATCTCGTGCGCGGCCACGTCGGTGGAGGTGAGCGGCTTGACGTTGCCGTCACCGTCGCCGTACGTCATGCAGAAGCAGGAGTCGTCCCAGAAGGCGTTCACGTAGTTGTTGCCGTAGTGGACGCGGCTGTAGGGCGCGACGCCGTCGTTGCGCAGGCCGTTGCGGCCGTGCACGTTCTTGTAGTAGTCCCACGTGACCGCGGCGCCGTAGTGCGCGTCGGCGCCGGCCGTCTCCAGGTTCTGCGGCGTGCCGTTGCCCCAGATGTCGTCCGGGCCCGAGAAGAGCGTGCCCGTGCCGGAGGTCGCGCGGTTGAGGTTGTACGTCTTGTGGTTGCCGCGCCCGGCGTCGGTCAGGTTGAAGTTGCTGCCCGACTGCGAGCTGCCGAGGGTCACCTGGCCGCTGTACATGGTGTTGCCGGTGCCGGTCTCGATGGCCTGCCAGTCGGTGATCTTGGCACCGGTCTTGGCGTTGGTCACCACGTGCAGCTCGTTGGGCGTGCCGTCGTGCTGGAGACCGCCGACGACGGTCTCGTAGGCGAGGACGGGAACGCCCTCGGCCGCCCAGATCACCTTGCGGGCGCTCTTGGAGGCCTTGGCCTCCTTGGAGCCCTCGGCGCCGGCGGCGGAGACGGCCTGGCTCTCGGCGGCCGCCGGGGTGACCGACGCGTTGGTGTCGGCGACCTTGATCTCGTGGTTGGTGGCCTTGGTGACGCTCTTGGTGACGCCGTCCTTGGCATGGACCGTCAGGTCGCCACCGAGCACGGGCAGACCGTCGTAGGTCCGCTCGTACGTGGTGTGGGTGGTGCCGTCCGCGTCCTTGACCACATCGCGGACGACGAGCTTCTCGCCGCTGCCGAGGCCGAGGGCCCTGGCAGCCTGCGCGGTGGTGGAGTTGGCCTCGGCGAGGAGCGTCGCACGCTCCGAAGCGCTGAGTGCGCGGTTGGCCGCGCCCGGGTTGGGCTGGGCGGCCGTGCGGGCCTGCGACGCGGTGGCGTCGGCGGTTGCGGTGCCGGCCTGTATGCCGACGGCGAGCATGGCAGCCGCGGCAACGAGCGCGCCGGCCGCGGTGGCACGCCGGTGGGGGGTGGGACTCAACGCAGACTCCTTCTGCAAGGGGTTTTCGGACGGCTGGGTGGGCCTCCGGGCAGATCAGGGCTGGTGCGATGAACGGTCGAAGAGTGCCACTTACACGGCGCGATGTCAGGGGCGCGTCAAAAGGTTGGCCGGAAACAGTTCGTTGTCCGAAGAGACGTATCCGGTATCCGAACCCTTCACCTTCGTGTGGCACCCTGCGGAGCCGATCATTCGGAATGGTTGATACCGGTTGCTAACGCTTGAGCAACAAGAGGCCCGGTAAAGTCAAACGGCATTTACCGTACGGGTGTTTGTCGTACTGTTTCCCGGTGCGACAGATGTCCGAGGCCTGGGGAAGCCGTGGACGGTCGCCGTTGTCATAGACCACGTGCCAGGGGGGCCCATGAGGCATGTCCATTTTCCTGCGCAAAGAGTGGCCGGAACGGCCAAGGGGTCAGCTCTGCCCGCCCGGCGCCTCGGTGACAAGGCCCGTTGGTACCTGCCCGCCGCCGTCACGGCCGACATCCTCGGTGCCGCCGTCCCCGTAGGGCTCGTCTTCGAGGCCGCGGAGCAGGTCAGGCCCGTCTACTGCGCCCTCGGTGCCGCCCTCGCGTGGACCGGGGTGCAGGCGCTGCGCCGGCGCTACTCGGCCCGGGCGCTCGGCGAGTCCCGCGGAGTGCTGCCCGTCCTGCACGACTGGCTGATTCTCATCGGTGTCCTGGCCGTCGCCCGGGTGGTGACGGAGGAGGACACCCCCCGGCTGTCCGCCCTCGGGGCCCTGCTGCCCGCGCTGTTGATCACCGTCGCGTGCCACAAGCTGACCTACCGTCACCTCTCGGCCGCCCGCCGCGAGGCCCAGGCCGTCAGCCGGGTCCTGGTGGTCGGCGAGCCCGACGCAGCCGAGGACGTCATCGCGCACCTCGCCGCGCGCACCGACCATCCGTACGTGGTCGTCGGCGTGGTCCCGGTCGGCGGCGGATCCCTCGCCAGCGGAGTGCCCGTCGCGGCCCGGCTCGACGCGGGGATGCCCCAGGCGCCGAACGGCGACTCCGCGGCCGTGCTCGGCGCCGTCGCCAGCCACCACGCCGACCTCGTGCTGGTGGCACCCGGTGCGCGGATCTCGGGGGAGCGGCTGCGCCGGGTCGCCTGGGCCCTGCACGACGCCGGGCTGGAACTCGCCGTCTTCCCCGGGCTGGTGGAGGTCTCCGTCAAGCGGCTGGAGACCCTGTCCGCCGGCGGCCTGGCCGTGCTGCGGGTGGTGCCGCCTGTCAGCCGCGGCGTGCAGACCCTGCTCAAGTCGGCGCTGGACCGGGCGGGTGCCGCGGCCGGGCTGCTGCTGCTCTCCCCGCTCTTCCTCGGCATCGTCCTGGCGATCCGGCTCGGCTCGCGCGGACCGGCCTTCTACCGGCAGCGGCGCATCGGCCGCGACGGGGCCCCGTTCGTGATGTGGAAGTTCCGCACCATGGTGATGGACGCCGACGCGCGCAAGGCCGAGCTGTCCGGAGCCAACGAGAACGACGGCCTGATGTTCAAGATCCGCCGCGACCCCCGGGTGACCCGGGTGGGCCGGCTGCTGCGCCGCACCTCGCTGGACGAACTGCCCCAGCTGATCAACGTGCTGACGGGCCACATGTCGCTGGTCGGCCCGCGCCCGCCGCTGCCGGAGGAGGTGGCGCGGTACGACGAGGTCGAACTGCGCCGGCTCACCGTGCGGCCCGGGATGACGGGGCTGTGGCAGATCAGCGGGCGGTCCGACCTGTCATGGGACGAAACGATCCAGTTGGACCTCCAGTACGTCGACAACTGGTCCTTCACCAGTGACGTCGACGTCATGGGCCGTACGATCCGCGCCGTCGTCGACGGCCGCGGAGCGTACTGAGGGGGCCGTGGCCCGTGCGTTCAGCCCTGCTTGCCCTGCTCGCCCTGTTCGTCCAGCCACCACCGGTAGGTGGCGGCGATGCCGTCCCGCAGCGGGATGCCGGGCTTCCAGCCGAGCGAGGTCAGGCGGCCGACGTCGAGGAGCTTGCGGGGGGTGCCGTCCGGCTTGGAGGTGTCCCACGCGAGCCGGCCCTGGAAGCCGGTCACCTCGGCGACGGTCTCGGCCAACTCCTTGATGGTCAGGTCCTCGCCGCAGCCGATGTTGACGGGCTCGTCGCCGTCGTAGGAGTTCAGCAGCACGGCGCAGGCGGCGGCCAGGTCGTCCACGTGCAGGAACTCCCGGCGCGGGGTGCCGGAACCCCACAGGGTGACCTCCTCGCGGCCCTCGGCGGCGGCCTCGTGGAAGCGGCGGACGAGGGCGGGCAGGACGTGCGAGGACTCCAGGTCGAAGTTGTCGCCCGGGCCGTAGAGGTTCGTCGGCATGGCCGAGATGTACGAGGCCCCGTACTGCTTGCGGTACGACTGGACCTGGACGATGCCGGCGATCTTGGCGAGGGCGTAGGCCTCGTTGGTCGGCTCCAGCGGGCCGGTCAGCAGGGCGTCCTCGCGGATGGGCTGCGGGGCCAGCTTCGGATAGATGCAGGAGGAGCCGAGGAACAGCAGGCGGCCCACGCCGGCGGCGTGCGCGCCGGCGATGACGCTGAGCTGGATCTGGAGGTTCTCCTCCAGGAACTGCACCGGGTAGGTGCTGTTGGCCATGATCCCGCCGACCTTGGCGGCGGCCAGCACGACGGCGTCCGGGCGGACGTCGCGGAGGTACGCCCCGGTCGCGGCGGCGTCCCGCAGGTCGAGTTCGGCGCGGCCGCGGGTGAGCACCTCGTGGCCGTCGGCGGTGAGGCGTCGGGCGACCGCGGACCCCACGAGGCCGCGGTGGCCGGCGACGAAGACGCGGGCGGTCGGGGGGAGGAGGGGCGGCGGAGTTGTCATACCGCCGATGATGCCAGTCCGCTCCCGCGGGGGTGGCAGCAGTCCGGACCCTGTCGGTCCGGACCCTGCCTCGCGCCTGGCGGGGGGCAAGTTCAGCCTCGCCGGCGTTTGAGGCGCGGGGTGTGGGGCGGAGCCCCACCGGCGAAGCCGCGGAGGACCGGCTTCGGTGGGGCCGGGCGCGTGCCGGGGCACCTCCTCGGGCGCCGAACGTGGCCAGGGGTCGGAGAGTGCAGCCGAAGTGCGTTCGGCGCCCTGCGGGGGCACCCCGCCACACACCCGGCCCCCGGCGGAGCCGACTCGGGACGGGCAGGAACGGGCGTGTACGGTACGCATCCAGTCCTCGGGCGGGCAGGGGAAGCACGCTCAACACGACGAACACAACGCACCCCAGGGGGACCCGCATGGGTAAGACGGCATTGATCACCGGCGTTACCGGGCAGGACGGCTCGTACCTCGCCGAGCTGCTGCTCTCCAAGGGCTACACGGTGCACGGGCTCGTGCGGCGGTCCTCCAGCTTCAACACCGAGCGGATCGACCACATCTACCAGGACCCGCAGACCGCCAACCGGTCCTTCGTGCTCCACCACGCGGATCTGTCCGACGGTGTCGCCCTGGTGAACCTGCTGCGTGAGATACAGCCCGACGAGGTCTACAACCTGGGTGCCCAGTCGCATGTCCGGGTCTCTTTTGATGCTCCGTTGTACACGGGCGACGTGACCGGGCTGGGGGCGCTGCGGTTGCTGGAGGCCATTCGGGCCAGCGGGATCGACACCCGGATCTACCAGGCTTCGTCCTCCGAGATGTTCGGCGCGACGCCGCCGCCGCAGAACGAGGGCACCCCGTTCCACCCGCGCAGCCCGTACGGCGCCGCGAAGGTGTTCGCGTACTGGACCACCGTGAACTACCGCGAGGCGTACGGGATGTTCGCCGTGAACGGCATTCTGTTCAACCACGAGTCCCCGCGGCGTGGTGAGACCTTCGTGACGCGCAAGATCACCCGGGCGGTCGCCCGGATCAAGGCCGGACTGCAGGAGAAGCTCTACCTCGGCAACCTCGACGCCGTCCGCGACTGGGGCTACGCCCCCGAGTACGTGGACGCCATGTGGCGGATGCTCCAGCAGGATGAGGCCACGGATTATGTGGTGGCCACCGGTGTGGCCGCGACCGTGCGGGAGTTCGTCGAGGCCTCCTTCGGTCACGCCGGGCTCGACTGGAACGAGCACGTGCGCTACGACCCCAAGTACGAGCGTCCCAGCGAGGTCGACGCGCTCATCGGCGACGCCTCCAAGGCCCATGACCTGCTTGGCTGGAAGCCGACCGTCCTGGTGGCCGAACTGGCCAGGATCATGGTCGACGCCGACATCCGTCAGGTCGAGGACCAGCTGGCGGGTGCGACGGTCCGCATCGATCGCTGAGGGCTTATATTTCCCCTACGATTTGCCGTGTCCCGGTCATTCGTGCAGTTCTCTGCGGGTGCGACCGGGGCAAACCTGCCGTATGTCCGTAGTGCACCCTCCATGCTGAACCCTGTTGATTCCAAGTTGGTATGCAATGGGTCAAGTGAGGTGACCGGGCCCTCACGCGAGCCCTAGTCTGCGCCCGTACATATGGCTGTTCGGATAGTTCCAGCCATCAAACCGGGCACTTGCCCTGGGGGGCTCATGCGTAGATCCAGAGGGCTGACTGCCGCCCTCGTCCTGTCACTGGCCGGTGCCGGCACCGGCATAGGCCTGGTGCTGATGCCTCAGGCGTCCGCCATCACGCCGCCGGTGGCATTCACGGCCGACGAACTGCCCACCTGGCAGACGAACGGCGTCGTCTGGGCGATGGCCCAGGCGAACGGCACCGTCTTCGCCGGTGGCACCTTCTCCGCCGTGCGCCCGCCCGAGGGCACCGCCGGCGCCGAGCGGGAGGCCGTGAACTTCGTCGCGCTCGACGCCGCGACGGGCAACCCCACCTCCTGCAAGCTCGCCTTCACCATCGGCGACGGCAGCGCCACCGTGCGCACGCTGGTCGTCTCGAAGGACAAGAAGACCCTCTACGCGGGCGGTTCCTTCGGCGCCGTCAACGGGACCCCGGTCTCCAGCCTCGCGGCGATCGACATCGCCAGCTGCACCCCCAAGGCCGCGTTCCACCCGAGCTTCCCCGCCACCGTGCGCGCGCTCGCCGTCACCGACGACACCCTGTACGCGGGCGGCGACTTCAACGAGGTCGAGGGCCAGACCCGCGAGCGGTTCGCCGCGGTCGACGCCTCCTCCGGCGCGCTGAAGCCCTTCGTCGCCAACGTCGACGAGCCCGGCCGTGCGGTCGAGGTCACCCCCGACGGCAAGAACGTCCTGCTCGGCGGTGACTTCTTCACGGTCAACGGCAAGACCAGCCACGCCCTGGCCGTGGTCAACGCCGCCACCGGCGCGGTCACCAAGACCTACACCAACATCCCGTCGAACTCGGTCGTCAAGGACATCGCCACCGACGACAACGGCGGCTGGTACACGGGCAACGAGGGCTCCGGCGGCGGCGTCTTCGACGGCCGCATCGGCCTGCGCCTGAGCGACTTCAGCGAGAAGTGGCGCGACCGCTGCCTCGGCGCGACCCAGGCCGTCCTGCCGTACGACGGCGCGCTGTACAGCTCCTCGCACGCGCACGACTGCTCCACCGAGCAGGAGTTCCCCGACGGCAAGCGGAACTTCCTGCTGGCGCAGAACACCAACTGGGAAGGCGCAGCCCCCGCGCCCGTGGACGGTTTCGTGCGCAGCCCCGGCAAGCTCGGCTGGCACCCCACGGCCAACGACGGCATGGACGGCACCGAGGGCATCGGCCCGCGCGTCATGGCCGTGGCCGAGAAGAACGACGTCAAGTACATGTGGGTCGGCGGTGAGTTCACCCTCATCAACGGCAAGACGCAGTGGGGCCTGACCCGCTTCGCCTCCACCGGCGACCGCGGCGTCCCCACCACCCCGGTGGTCAGCGCCGCGAGCGTCAAGCCCGGTGAGGCCCAGGTCCGCTGGCGCACCAGCTACGACGCGGACGACAGCAAGCTGACGTACCGCATCTACCGCAACGGCTCGGCCACCCCGATCGCCTCCGTGAGCGCGAGCTCGCTGGAGTGGGAGCGCCCGCAGGCCTCCTGGACCGACACCACGGTCAAGGCCGGCCAGTCCTACACCTACCGCGTGACCGCGACCGACGGCGCGGGCAACACCAGCGCCCTGTCGGCCACCGCCTCGGTGACGGTCCCGACCGCGGTCCAGGCGTACCCGAACCAGGTCATCGCCGACGGCGCCAAGCTGTACTGGCGCTACGACGACACGGTCAGCCCGTACGTCGCCGACTCCTCGGCCGCCGGCAACACCAGCGGTGTCCAGCTCAACGCCCCGGCCCTGCGCCAGTCGCCCGGCGCCCTCTCGGGCACCAGTACGGCCATGGGCTTCAACGGCACCAGCCAGCAGGTGTACAGCGACCGCCGCGAGACGGTGGGCGGCTCGTTCACCATCGAGACCTGGTTCAAGACGAACACCATCCGCGGCGGCAAGCTGATCGGCTTTGGCAACAACACCAGCCGCAGCAGCACCTCGTACGACCGCCTGCTCTACATGACCAACACCGGCCGGGTGGCCTTCGGCGTCTACAACGGCTCCGCCAAGACGGTCACCACGGGTCTGTTCGACACGTACAACGACAACAAGTGGCACCACGTGGTCGGCACCCAGGGCCCCGGCGGCATCACCCTGTACGTCGACGGCCAGCTCAAGGGCACCGACAAGGCGACCAGCAACCAGACCTACGCGGGCTACTGGCACGCCGGCGGCGACGCCATGGCCAACTGGCCGAACCGCCCGACGAGCAACAACTTCCTCGGGCAGCTCGACGAGACCGCCGTCTACCCGTCGGCGCTCACCCAGGCCCAGGTCAAGAAGCACTTCGACCTGGCCGGTGCCCCCACCGACACGGTCTCCACGGTCAAGGCGACCGAGGACACCTACATCAACCAGGGCGCCCCGAGCACGGCCTACGGCACGTCCACCTCGCTCGCGGTGCGCGGCACCTCGGCGTACGAGACGTACCTGCGCTTCACCCTCCCGGCCGCCCCGGCCGGCCAGGTCCTGAAGTCCGCCTCCCTCCAGGTCAAGACGACCACGCAGACGGGCGCCGGCACCGCCGACCAGGTGTCCGTGGTTCCGGTCACCGGCACCTGGAGCGGCGCGGGCACCACCTTCAAGACCAAGCCCACCCTGGGCACCACCCCGCTCGGCACCATCGCGAGCGTGGCGGACGGCTCGGCGGTGCAGAACGTGCCGCTGGACACCGCGGCGCTCTCCGCGGTGCTGGGCAGCAGCTACAGCGTGGGCCTGACGAGCACGGGCACCGACCCGCTGTGGATCTGGTCCTCGGAGTCCACGGCGGCGGAGGGCGCTCCGCAGCTGGTCCTCACCTTCGGCGCGAAGTAGCGATCACCACCACAGCACCACAGCACCACAGCACCGAAGCACTGAAGTAACCGCCTGACGGCGTGCGGGGCCCGGCTCATACGTGGCCGGGCCCCGCACCCCGTTTCACCCCAGTAAGTACGCAAGTACGCAAGTACGGGAGCCATCCGATGTACCGACGCTCCGCAGCGGCTGCTGTCCTGCTGACCGCCGCCCTGACGCTGACCGCCTGCAGTTCGGGCGGCGGCAAGGCCGACTCCGGCGCGGAGGCGAAGCCGCCGGCCTCGTCGTCGGCCCCCGACCCCGCGGACACCCCGGCGTCGGCAGCACCCGCCCCCGACGCGAAGCCGACGGGCCCCGTCCTGCCCGACGCGAAGCTCACCCCGAAGACGGGCAGCTTCACGCCGCAGGAGAAGAAGTACCTGAGCGGGCGGGTGCCGGAGAAGATGGACCCGGCGGCCGTCCTGCAGGGCGGCCAGGAGTCCTGCCAGCGCGTGGAGCGCACCGCGAAGCGCGACAAGGACGCGGCGACCGGGGCCGTCATCACCGGGGAGATCCCGGGCGCGAAGGACGCGATCACGCACCTGTGCCCGGCGCAGCAGCCGATCCTGGCGGCGGCGGAGAAGGGCTTCCCCGAAGGCCCCCGCCAGTCGCCCGCGGCGGGCACGTACCGGGCGCTGACCCAGGCCACGACGTGCACGTGGGAGGCGAAGGGCAAGGACGGCGCGACCCTGGCCGCAGGCCCGGAGACCCCGCCCAAGCCGGGCGACAAGATCACGGCCACGATTCCGTCGGGCACCGCCGAGTTCACCTCGACGGGCTGCTACGCCTGGATCCCGGCGTAGTCCCACCTTCGTACGACAACGCCGCCACCGCGCCCGAACCCCGGGCCGGTGGCGGCGTTTTCGTCTGCCGTCCCCGGGTAGCCGCGGGGTCAGACGACCACGACTGTGGAGGCGAATGACATGGGAGGCATCGGCGGCTGCATCGCGCTGATCGTGATAGGGGCCATTTTCACGTTCGCGAGCGACTGGGAGATGGAGAGCGTCAACCTCGACATGGTCGGCCTGATCATGATGGCGGCCGGCGCCATCGGCCTCGCGGTCTACGCGAGCGTCTTCAAGCGCCGCCGCGCGGCGGCCCTCCCGGTGGTCAACGAGACCCGCCGGGAGCTGTAGCCCCCACGAAGGGGGCCGCCTGGCCGCTTCGCACCCGGTTCCCGCTCGGGGCTCCGCCCCAGACCCCGAACGGGCGCTCCGCGCCCGCGCCTCAAACTCCCCCAGCTACCGCTGGGAGGTGCCCCCAGGCGCGGCTGATCTCGGCTGGCGCCGCAGAGCGGCCCCGTACACCGGGAGCAGGGTGTCCAGGACGGAGTCCATCGAGAAGGACTCGGCGGCCAGCTTGCGCGCCGCGTGCGAGGCGGCTGCGTTGGCGGCCGGGTCCAGCAGGGCGAGTACGGCCGAAGCGACTCCCTGCGGCCCGGGGTCGACCGCGTGGCCGGCCCCGGAGTCGGCGATGTCCCGGGCCAGGCCGTTCGAGTGGGTCACCACCGGCGGGACGCCCACCGACAGGGCCTCCAGCACCGACATCGGGAACGGCTCGTCCACCGAGGGCAGTACGTAGACGTGCGCCCGCCGCAGTTCCGCCAGGACGGCCCCGCTGGACAGCGGCCCCGGCACCGTGAACCGGTCCGTCAGGCCGAGCTCCGCGATCCGGGAGCGGACCGCCGCCAGCTCGCCCTCGTCAGGGCCCGCGACGACGAAGTGCGCCTCCGGGTGCGCCGCCAGGACCGCCGGGGCCGCGTCCACGAAGTCCACCGGCCGCTTGCGAGCCTGCAGGCGCGCCGAGTACAGGATGCGCGGCGGGCCGGAAAGGGCGGGCCGCTCCTCCTGCGCCGGGGTGCCGTTGACCAGGCGGACCGCGTTCGCCAGCGGGGCGCCGACCACCGCGTCCAGGCCCTCGCGCTCATGCGGCGTCAGGTACAGCACCGCGTCCGCCCCGCGCAGCAGCCGGCGTACGGCCACCGCGTCCAGCACCTTGGCCAGCAGCTTCTCGCTCGGGTCCACCATCCCGTGAGTCTGCAGCACCAGCGGTTTGCCGGCCCGCAGCGCCGCCAGTGCCACCGGCAGGGTCACCAGGTCCCGCGCGAGGTGGACGTGGACCACGTCCGCGTCCCGCACCAGGCGCCCCGCCGAGGCCAGCAGGGCCGGCGAGGTCATCCCGCTGAAGCCCAGGGGGAGCAGGCGGCGGGCAGGGAAGAGCTTCGCCGGAACGCCCTCCACCGAGGTGGGCCACTCCTCGAAGCCCTCGCCCAGCGCCAGCAGCCGCGCCTCGTGGCCGCGCGCCCGCAGCCCCTTGGCCAGGTTCAGCGCGACCCGGACCGGCCCGCCGAAGGCGTGCGAGGGGGAGTGCAGGGTGACGGCGTGCAGGACGCGCAGAGCGGCACTCACTTGGGCTCCTCCACCGGGCGGCGCCGCCCGTCCTGGGTCTGCAGGGTCAGCTCCGGCAGGTCCTTGTGTACGACGGCCCCCGCGCCCGCGACCGCGCAGCGGCCCACGGTCACCCCGGCCAGCACGGTCGCCCGTACCGCAACCCACGCGCCGTCCTCGACCGTGATCGGGGCGTTGCGGTAGCGGAAGTCGGCGGCCCGGTGGTCGTGCGAGCCGGTGCACAGCAGGGCCTCCTGCGAGAGGCACACGTGCGAACCGATCGTCACCGGCTCCAGGTTCAGCAGCCAGGCGCCCTCGCCGATCCAGGTGTGGTCCCCGACCGTCAGCTTCCACGGCCACAGCACCCGCACCTTGTGCCGGATCAGCACGCCCTCGCCGATCCGCGCCCCGAAGGCGCGCAGCAGCGCGACCCGCAGCCGCGCCGGACAGAACCAGCTCATGAACAGCGTGTTCATCACGGCGAACCAGAGCGCCTGCGTCAGCAGCCCGCGCCCCTTGTCGTATCCGGCCAGCGTGAAGGAAGGAAGATCACGCACCTGTAGCCCCCATCGTGCACCCACACCGGCGCCTCCCCGGGCACGGCCCGCTCAGACTAGACTGCGCGCGGACCAGGCACATGGGGTGGGGGCGGCAGTGACGACGGACATACGCAAGCCCACCGTCCCGCCCGCGAAGCCGCCCGTGCCGTCCCCGTTCGAGGACGAGACGATCTGGGGCCGGGTCACCACCCCGCGCACCCTGCTCTCGCGCGCGCTGTCCGTCCCGCTCGCCCTCGGATTCACCGTCTTCCTGCCGCTGTTCGTGGCCGTCCAGACCGGAGCCGGCGTCCGCGACGCGGCCTTCTGGCTCCAGCTCCTGCTCACCATGTACGCGGGCGCCCGGCTCTCCGCGATGGTGCTCACCAGCCGGCGCAAGCTGCTCCAGGGCTCCTTCTGGCTCTTCGTCTACATGGCCATGGGCGTGGCCCCGCTCGCGCAGGCCGTCCTCGGCCAGGTCCCCACGCCCGTCGTCGGCCCGCGCTCCGACCTCACCGCCGCCATCGGGCTCGTGCTGCTCGGCTGCACGGCCTTCGACGTCGGCGTGCTGCTCGCCCGCCACCGGCCGGCCGGCCGCGCGGGCGGCTCGCAGAAGGAGCCGCGCCCGGTCATGGCGCACCGCCGCCGCCTCCAACTGCTCACGGTCCTCTCCTTCGCGTGCAGCGCGGTCTTCGTGATGAAGCTCGGCGGCCCGGCGGTCTTCTTCTCCAGCCGCCAGGAGATCATCGCGGGCATCGAGGAGGCGGGCGTCTCCAACGGCGACGGCCAGGCCGGCCAGGCGTTGCTGCGCGGCTTCGGCACGGTTCCCGCGCTGCTCGCACTGCTCCTGTACACGCGCTGGCTGATCACCTCGAAGTTCGCCCGCCGCAAGGTCTCGATCATCGTCACGTGGGGGGCGCTCGCCGCGCTCAACCTGGTGGTCAACAACCCCATCTCGAACCCGCGCTACTGGTTCCTGACGGTCATGTTCGCGATGCTCTTCACCGTCTTCCCGGTGAGCGCGGCGATGTACCGGGTGGCGCTGTCGATGGCGGTGGTCATCGCGCTCCTGGTCTTCCCGTTCGCGGACCGCTTCCGGTACGACGAGAAGAACTACAAGCCGGTCGAGACCACGTCCTTCCTGGAGCCGATGGCGCTCAAGGACTACGACCAGATCGGCATGTTCGCGAACACGATCACCTACTCGAACTCCGGGCCGGGCCACTACTACGGGCGCCAGCTGGCCGGGTCGGTCCTCTTCGCGGTGCCGCGCTCGGTCTGGCCTGGCAAGCCGAGGGACACGGGCGTGATGGTCGGCCAGTGGATGGGCACGGTCAACACCAACCTCTCCTCCCCGATCTGGGCGGAACTGTGGCTCGACTTCGGGCCGCTGGGCATGGGCGCCGGCCTGCTGGGCATGGGCTACGCGTCGGCCCGCGTCGACCGCCGCTACGCGAAGCGGGCCACGCGGCGCTCGCCACCGGGCAGTCTGATCTCGGTGGTGGTCCCGCTGGTCGCGGGCTACTCCTTCATCCTGCTCCGCGGCCCGCTCCTCCAGGCGTCGGGGCGCGTGGCGATCGCGGCGCTCTGCCTTGCGCTGGTCGCGACCTACCGCCAGGACCGCGCCACCACCCTCCGCTGACCGGCGCGCCGCCGTTGCCGGGGCTCCGCCCCAGACCCTCCCCCAGACTCCGTCCGGGGGGACCCCCACGCCTCAAACGCCGGCGAGGCTGGACATGGCTGCTGCCGTCCGCAACATCCAGCCCCACGCGGCGAAGCCGCCGTATAGCCGCGCAGCGGATCAGGCCGCGGCGGCCTGTTGGGGTGCGGGCTGTGGGGCGGTGTCGCGGAGGCGGGCCACGCGGGACCAGGCCGCCGCGGCCTTGAGGGCCGAGCCGGCCGCCAGGCCCCAGGCGGCGCCCGCGGCGCCCCAGAGCGCGTATCCGGACAGGAGGAGGGCCACCGACAGGAGGGAGAAGACCACCTGGACGGACAGCGTGGACTTCGGGGCCAGTACGCGCAGGGTGAGGAGGGCGCACGTGCCGAGGCCCATCACCGCGTACTGGGCGCCCGTCGCCGGCAGGAGGGCGGACGCCGCGGTCCAGGTGTCGCCCAGGAGTTCGCGGCCCAGCCGGTCCGGCAGGAGGAAGAGGACCGTGGCCCAGGCCGCTCCGACCGCCGCGAGTACGACGCCCAGCAGCGCCGTCGCCCGGACGGTGGCCCGCTTGCCGCCGAGGCGCCCCAGCATCGGCGGGGCGAAGGCGTTCGCCGAGTTGAACAGCACGTTCAGCGGGCCGAACAACGTGGTCGCGCCGCGCAGCGTGCCGACGGCCAGCGGCGTCGCGAAGACGCCGAGGCCCAGCACCGCCAGCTGGCTGGAGCCGTTGCCCACCGCGAACTCGACCACGAACCGCTGCCCCAGGTGACCCCGCCTCAGGTACGGGCGCAGGTCGGCGCGGGCGCCGCGTACGTACGGCCGCAGCAGCCACAGCCCCAGCGCGAGCGCCGGCAGCGCGGAGAGCCCCCACGCCAGCACCAGCCGCCCCGCGGAAGCACCGGACGGCTGCACGGCCAGCGCCGCGACCACGCACACCAGCCGCAGCGCATCGGCCGCCAGCGCCCGCTCGGGGGCCCGCAGCGCGGAGAAGCAGTACCGCAGCCCGTCCTGCAGGAGCACCAACGGCAGGACGAGGCCCAGCGCGAGGAAGGCCCGCCCCGTGGCTCCGGGGAGCAGCAGGCCCACGAGGGCCAGCGCCGCGCCGACCACCGCCGAGGCGGCCCCGGTGAAGGCGGCCGCCGACCGGCACACCGCCCCCAGCAGTTCGCCCTTCTCCAGGACCAGGCTCTGGCCGACGTACGCCATGTTCAGTCCGAGGAGCACGCTGAAGGCCACGTACACCATCGAGAAGTCGGCGAAGCCGGACGCCGATGACAGCCGGGCGGCCAGCACCAGCACCAGGATGTTCGTGGCGCTTGAGGCTGCCTGGTCCAGGACCGACGCGACCGCCGCGAGGCCGCGCCGGCTCACCGCCTGCCCATGCGGACGGTCCGCAGGGCGACCGTGTCCGTACCGTCGCCCGGAATGTGCTGCTCGGCCTCGGCCACCTCGTAGGGGATCGGCTGCGGCGCGGACCGCGCGGGCGCGGACGACGCGGCCGGCGGCGGACCGCCGGCCTCCGGGCCGCCCTTGCCGCGGCCCCGCTTCTCGTCGGGCAGCGGCGCGTGCAGCACCGCGCCGAGCACCGTGCCGCCGGCCCCGCTGATCAGCTCGCGGATCCGCGACAGGTCGGTGCGGTGCACGGCGCGCGGGTCGCAGACGACCAGGACGCCGTCGACGCGGTCGACGAGGGCGAGGGCGTCGGCGTACGAGAGCACGGGCGGCGCGAGCACGACGACGGTGGAGTTGGGGGAGTCGGCCTCGGCGATCAGCCGGGTGGCGCGCGGGGAGGTCAGCGCGCGGGCGACGTTGCGCACCCGCTCGCCCGGGATCAGGTCGAAGGTGCCGGACTCCCCGGCGTCCACGACGAGCTGCCGCCCGTCGGGCCATTCGGTGTCCGCGTGCTGGGCCGGGCGCTTCCCGGCGCCCTGGCCGCCCGGCGACTGGCTCCAGCGCGGCCGGCCGCCCGCGTCGGTCGGCAGCTGGCTGGCCAGCACCGGGGTGCGCAGGTCGGCCTCGATGAGCAGGACGTCCTTGCCGGTCTCCGCGAAGGAGGCGCCGAGGTTCACGGCCACCGCGGCGGCCGTCTCGCTGCTGCCGCGCGGGGCGACGACGAGCAGCCGGCGCCGGTCGGCGAAGCGGGAGTCGTAGGCGAGCCGGAAGGCCACCGAGCGGTACTCCTCCGCCAGCCGCGGATCGGCCTCGCCCGCGGCGAGCAGCGGCCCGCCGCCCGTCTTGTCCCGCGGCAGGTAGCCGAGTACGGGCGCGCGCAGGGCCCGCGCCACATCGCCCTCGGAGCGCGGCGCCGGGTCGAAGACGAGCCGGACCCAGGCGGCCAGCAGGCCGAGCGCCAGGCCCACGGCCGCGCCGAGCGCGAGCGACATGGGGATGCCGGGGCCGTCGGGGGCGCTGGGCGGGGTCGCGGCGCTGGTGACCCGGCCCGGGCTCATGTCCAGGGTCTCCAGCTTGGTGATCTTGGTGTTGTAGCTGCCGACCTCGCTCTGCAGGTCGGTCTTGGTGGAGGTGGCGGCGTCGCGCGGGGCGCCGGCCGGCATCCGGGCGATCTCCTTGGTGAGCTCGTCGAGCTGCTTGGCGATCGGGTCGCGCTGGTCCTTGTAGCCCTTGACCATCTTGTCGCGGGTGGCGTCGAGGGCCTCCTGCCGCTTGAGCAGGTAGGCCTCGGTCATCGCGTTGGCGCGCTGGGCGGCCTCCTTGGGGGAGGACGCGGTGTAGGTGAAGCGGAGCACCATCGTCTGCGGCGGGTTGGTGACCTGGAGCCCGCCGCGCAGGGCGGCGAAGCCGGACGGGCCCACGCCGAGCTTCTTCGCGGCCTCGTTGGCTATGGAGGAGCTGAGCGCGACCTGCCGCTCCGAGCCGATGTTGATCGCCTTGTCGGGCGCGAGGCTCGGGTTGAAGGGGTCGTCGGTGGGGGCGCGCAGGACGACGTCGGTGGTCGCGACGTAGGTGTCGGCCGTGGAGATGCCGAGGTAGACGCCGCCCAGCAGGCCGATCCCGATGCCGGCGCCGATGAGCCTGCGGTAGCGCAGGAGCTGCCGGAACTGGTCTCTGAGGAGGTCGGGTTCGTCCTCGGCCGGTGCCGCCGCGGGGCGGTTCGTCTCGATCACGGGCAGGGACCCCCAAGTGCCTCGTCCATCAGTGCGTCGATGCGGGCCAGGCCCGCTTCACGGCTCAGGTGGGCCGCCACGTGGCGGGGCCCGGCCGCTCCCAGTGCGTCCGCGCCCTCGGGGTCCTCGGCCAGGGCCCGTACGGCCTTCAGCAGGGCCTCGGGGTCCTCCGGCGGTACGAGCACCCCTGCGCCCGAGCGCTCCACCTCCTGGGCGGTTCCGCCCTCCGCCGCCACGGAGGCGATGACGGGACGGCCGGTCTGGAAGTAGGAGGTGAGCTTGGACGGCACGCTCATGTCCATCACCGCCGCGTGCTGCGTGACCGCGAGCACGTCCGCCGCCGCGAGGATATCCGGGAACTCGCCGTCGGCGGCAGGGGGGATGATGTCCAGATTGGGCACATCGGCCGACATCTCGGCGAGGGCCGCGCGCTGACTGCCGTCACCCATCAGGACGAAGCGGACGCTCGGGTCCAGCCGGGCGGCGCCCACGAGCACTTCGAGTCCCTGCTTCAGGCCCATGTTCCCGGAGTGCAGGACGACGGTCTGGCCCGGGGCCCAGCCGAGGTGGCGGCGGGTCTCGGCGCGCGGCTTGGTGGGCACGGCCACGTGCGACCAGTTGGGCACGAGGCGGATCCGGCCCGGGTCCACGCCCATGCCGACGACCCGGTCCACGAAGGTCTCGTGGATGACGCCGACGAGGGTGGCCCGCTTGAGGGCGTACGCCTCGGCGCGGCCGGCGATCGCGGCGGCCTTGTCGCCGCCGCTGATGCCGCTCTGCGCGGCGGCGGCGCCCATCAGGTCCTGGACGACCGGGACGTACGGGACCTTCCACCGCGCCGCGAGCCGGGCGGCGAGCACCCCGCCCGCCAGGCTGGGCATCTGGGCGAGGACCGCCTGCGGCTTCGGCATCCGGGGCGGGGCCACGGCACCGTGCAGCAGAATCGATCCTTCGAAGAGGGCCCGCTTCACGGCGGTCTGACGCGGCGGGACGGTGTGCGCACGCCGGTGCACGGTGACCCCTGCGCGCTGTTCCGTGCGCTGGAGCGCCCCCTTGTACTCCGGTTCGAGCGACCACGCCGGGTAGTGCGGCATGCCGGCGAGGACGTGGGTCTCGTGGCCGAGATCCGCCCAATGCTCCGCGATCTGGGTGGCGTACGGCCCGATCCCCGCGTGCTCCGGAGCGTAATTGGTGGAAACCAGCAGCAGGCGCCGGTGACCGGATCTGGACACTGAACGTCCCCTTCTCCCCTGGATGATGCGCACGTCACCCTATTCGTTCACCGACGTGGTGCGGAACGTGCACGCTATTGTCTGCTAATCGGCTGCACCGGGGGGTGTGGCTGCTGGGGGTAACAGATGATGGAGCGGGATATGTCCGACCTTGGCGTGCCCGCGCGGCCGGGTACGCAGCGTGCGTACAGAATCGGCTATGCGCCGGGCGCGTACGATCTCTTCCATATCGGACATCTCAACATCCTTCGGCACGCCCGCAGCCAGTGCGACTACCTGGTGGCCGGGGTGGTCTCCGACGAGATGGCCGAACTCGCCAAGGGGCGCCGCCCGATGATCCCGCTCGTCGAGCGCCTCGAAATCGTGCGCAGCGTGAAGTACGTCGACGCCGCCTTCGTCGAGACGGTCCCCGACAAGGTGGAGACCTGGCGGCAGGTCCGCTTCGACGTCATCTTCAAGGGCGACGACTGGCGGGGCACGCCCAAGGGCGACAAGCTGGAGAAGGACTTCGCCGCCCACGGGGTCGACGTCGTCTACTTCCCCTACACCGTGCACACGTCCAGCACCCAGCTGCGCCGGGCACTGGACGCGCTCGCCGAACCGCTCGCCGCGGGGGACGGGCCGATCAGCGCGGAACGGCGCTGAGCTCCCGGAACCACTTCGCGAGGAACGCCACCAGGAACAGGGCGGCGACCGCGCCGAAGCCGGCGTACGCCCAGCGGAACAGCTCCCCGCCGCCGAGCAGCAGGAACACCACGCAGAACACCCCGTAGTCCACGGGCAGCAGTGCCACCGCGCGTACGGTCGAAGGCGCCGCGGCGGCGCTCCCGGGGGCTGCCTTCGGCTTGAGCTTCTCCGTCAGCAGCCCGCCGAAGAAGGTGACGACCGCGGCCAGCTGGAAGCCGAGAGGCACCAGCAGCCAGCCGTCCGCTTGCGTCCCGTATGCCTCCGGGAAGCGGTAGAAGGCGATCAGTACGCAGGTGTGCAGCGCGGTCAGCTTGGCGCAGTCCACGACGTGGTCGAGCCACTCGCCCGCCGCGCTGCCGCCCCCGCGCAGCCGGGCCAGCTGCCCGTCGGCGGAGTCGAAGGCGAAGCCGAGGGCGAGCGCCGCCCAGACGGCGATCCCCAGCCCCCACGAGGGCGCGGCCAGCGCGACCGCGGCCGCGGCGGCGAGGCTGAAGGCGGCGCTGACCAGCGTCACCTGGTTCGGCGTGAGCCCGAGCACGTACGACCCGGCGGCCAGGAACCGCCCGGCCGGCCGGTTGACGAACCGGGAGTAGAGCGAGACGCCCTTCGCCGATTTCTGCGCCCCGCGCAGCTCCCGCAGCGCCGTACCGACACTCGCCATGCGTGCCCCTGTTCGTGTGTTCGTGTGCTCATGTGTTCGCAGGAGGCCACATCATCGCAGGGCGCACGCGCACGTCCACTCGGACTCCGCTTTCACGTCCCGGCGACCACCACCCGCAGCAGCACCACCGACCGCGCCGGGACCGTCAGCGTCTCCCCGCCCCGGTGCCGGGTGCCCGGGGCCGTGGCCTGGTCCTCCCGCGAGGTGTCCACGACGAGTTCGTACTCCTGCGCCCACGGCGCCCCCGGCAGCACCCACGCCGCCGGCCGGTCCCCGGTGTGCAGCACGGCCAGGAAGCTGTCGTCCGTCACCTGCCGGCCCCGCTCGTCGCGGCCCGGGATGTCCCGCCCGGACAGGTACATGCCCAGCGTGGCGGCCGGCGCGTACCAGTCCCGCTCCGTCATCTCCACGCCCGCCGGGGTGAACCAGGCCAGGTCCCGCAGCCCGTCCGCCCCCTGCGGCCGCCCCGAGAAGAACGCCCGCCGCCGCAGCACCGGATGGGCCTGGCGCAGCGAGATCAGCCGGGTGACCAGGGCGAATTGCGACTGCCAGGCCGGGTCCGACAGGAGCGACCAGTCCACCCACCCCGTCTCGTTGTCCTGGCAGTACGCGTTGTTGTTGCCGCCCTGCGTGCGCCCGAACTCGTCCCCCGCCACCAGCATCGGCACGCCCGTGGACAGCAGCAGGGTGGTGAGCAGGTTGCGCAGCTGGCGGCGGCGCAGCACCCCGATCCGCGGATCGTCGCTCTCGCCCTCCGCCCCGCAGTTCCACGACCGGTTGTCGTTCGTCCCGTCCCGGCCCGCCTCCCCGTTCGCCTCGTTGTGCTTGCGCTCGTAGCTCACCAGGTCCCGCAGCGTGAAGCCGTCGTGGGCCGTCACGAAGTTCACCGAGGCGTACGGCCGCCGCCCGCCCCACGCGTACAGGTCGCTCGACCCCGACAGCCGGTACCCGAGGTCCCGTACGTCGGGCAGCGCGCCCCGCCAGAAGTCCCGTACGGCATCCCGGTACCGGTCGTTCCACTCCGTCCACAGCGGCGGGAAGGCCCCCACCTGGTAGCCGCCCGAGCCCACGTCCCACGGCTCCGCGATCAGCTTGACCCGCCGCAGCACCGGGTCCTGGGCGATGACCGCCAGGAACGGCGACAGCATGTCCACGTCGTGCATCGAGCGGGCCAGCGCCGCCGCCAGGTCGAAGCGGAAGCCGTCCACCCCCATCTCGGTGACCCAGTAGCGCAGCGAGTCCGTGATCAGGCGCAGCACGTGCGGGCGGCCCGCGTGCAGGGTGTTCCCGCAGCCCGTGTAGTCGGCGTACCGGCGCTGGTCCGACTGGAGCCGGTAGTAGCCCCGGTTGTCGATCCCGCGCAGCGACAGCGTCGGCCCGAGCTCGCCCGCCTCCGCCGTGTGGTTGTAGACCACGTCGAGGATCACCTCGATCCCGGCCGCGTGCAGGGCCCGCACCATCCGCTTGAACTCCCCGACCTGCTGCCCGGCCGTACCGCTCGCCGAGTAGCCCGCGTGCGGGGCGAAGTAGCCGATCGAGTTGTAGCCCCAGTAGTTGCGCAGCCCCCGGCGCAGCAGGTGGTCCTCGTGCGCGAACTGGTGCACCGGCAGCAGCTCGACCGCCGTCACGCCCAGCTTCACCAGGTGCTCGACCGCCGCCGGATGGGCGAGGCCCGCGTAGGTGCCGCGCAGCTCCTCGGGAACACCCGGATGGCGCATCGTGAAGCCGCGCACGTGCAGCTCGTAGATCACCGAATCGGCCCACGGGGTCTTCGGCCGGACGTCGTCGGCCCAGTCGTCGTCATCGTGGACCACGACGCCCTTGGGCACGAACGGCGCCGAGTCCCGGTCGTCGCGCACCGTGTCGGCGATGTACTGCTGCGGCCAGTCGCGGACGTGCCCGTACACCTCCGGCGGCAGGGTGAAGTCACCGTCCACGGCACGGGCGTACGGGTCCAGGAGCAGCTTCGCCGGATTGTGGCGCACGCCCGTCCAGGGATCCCAGCGGCCGTGGACGCGGAAGCCGTAGCGCTGTCCGGGGCGCACGCCGGGCACGAAGCCGTGCCAGATCTCGTGCGTGAGCTCCGTCAGGGAGCAGCGGGTCTCGGTGGCGTGGGGGCCGTCCCCGTCGAAGAGGCACAGCTCCACCGCCTCGGCGCCCTGGGCCCACAGCGCGAAGTTGGTGCCCGCCGTCCCGTCGGGGCCGTGGTGGAAGCGGGCCCCCAGGGGGTGCGAGGATCCGGGCCACACCGGTGGTCCCGGGCGCGCGGAGGCGCGTAAAACCGGCCCTCTGACCTGGCCGTTCGGCTGGCCGCCGGGCCGGTCGTCGGTCTGCGGCGGTACGGGCGCGGCCCGCCCGCCCCGCACCACGCCGGCGGCGTCCCCGGCGTTCCCGACGGCTTCCACCGCCTCTTCCTGCTCGGCTGCGCTCGACACTGCCCGCCTCCACGGCTCCTGGGTACCTGAGGGGGAGGGGAGTGCGGCCCCGGCGTCCCGGCCTGGGCCCGCCCCCGTCTGGTCCTTCCCACTGTTCTGCCCGGACTGTTCTCCCCGGAACGTGCGTCCCGCTCACGTTTCCCCCGGAGGGCCCCCGTCGTTGGAGGGATCGTGACACTTCTGACGAGGCGGGCAGGGGCGGGCTTGGCCGCCGTGGCGGCATGGGCGGGCCTGCTCGGCGGCCTGGCCGGATGCACCGAGGACGGCCGCTCCCCGGTCGAGATCCAGCTCCCCGGCAAACCCCGCTCTCCGGACGAGGCCATCCGGATCACCCCCGACGACAACGCCAAGGGGGTCCCGGCCGACGGACGGCTCATGGTCACCGTGCCCGAGGGCCGGCTGGAGCGGGTCGTGGTCACCAAGGTGGAGGACGCGCAGGAGGAGCAGGTACCCGGCGCCATCGCCGAGGACGGGCTCAGCTGGAGCCCCGACGAATCGGCCGGCCGGCTCGCGCTCGCGGCCAAGTACACCGTGGACGCCGTCGCCCTCGACGGGCACAACCGCCGCCAGGCCCGGCACACCACCTTCACCACCTACGTGCCGGAGGAGCGGTTCATCGGCTACTTCAAGCCCGAGCACCGGTCCACCGTCGGTACCGGCATGATCGTCTCCTTCAACTTCAACCGGGCCATCGCGCGCCGCGCCGAGGTCGAGCGGGCCATCACCGTGACCTCCAACCCGCCCGTGGAGGTCGTCGGCCACTGGTTCGGCAAGGAGCGGCTCGACTTCCGGCCCAAGGCGTACTGGAAGGCCGGCACCGAGGTCACCGTGAAGATGAAGCTGCGCGACATCGAGGGCGCCCCCGGCTCCTACGGCATCCAGGACAAGACCATCACCTTCACCGTCGGCCGGTCCCAGGTGTCCACCGTGGACGCGGCCGCGCACACCATGGAGGTCCGCCGGGACGGCAAGCTGCTGTCCACCGTCCCGATCACCGCCGGAGCGCCCAAGACCACCACCTACAACGGGAAGATGGTGGTGATGGAGCTCTTCGACGTCACCCGCATGAACGGCCAGACCGTCGGCTTCGGCGGCGAGTACGACATCCCCGACGTCCCCCACGCCATGCGGCTCACCTCCTCCGGGACCTTCCTGCACGGCAACTACTGGGCCAGTCCCGACACCTTCGGCTCCAGCAACATGAGCCACGGCTGCGTGGGCCTGCGCGACGACAAGGGCGGCGGCTCGGACACCCCGGCCGGCTGGTTCTTCGACCGGACCCTGGTCGGGGACGTGGTGGAGGTCGTGAACTCCCAGGACAAGACGGTGGCCCCCAACAACGGCCTGGGCGGCTGGAACATGTCCTGGGCCGACTGGGTCGCGGGCTCCGCCATCGCCTGACCTGGGACGGGCCCGGCCGACCCGCCGGGCCCGCACGCCGGGCGACCGATCCGGCACTTGGGACGGAACGGTGACAAGACCGTGCCTTTTCGTAGTGTCCCCATGTGATTACCTGTCGACAAGCGCGCGACTGCCCGCGCGCGGGGGACATGGGGAGAACACGAGTGAACCTGCAGCCGATACGCGGCCGAGCCCGCACCGGCCTGCCGGCCCTTCTGCTGGGGGCGGCCCTGCTGCTGACCACCGCATGCAGCGGCGGCGGAGGAGGCAACAGCAGTGGCAGCGGCGGTGACAACGGTGGGGGCGGCAAGACCGGCACCGAGGCGTCGAAGGCCGTCGTCACCGTCAAGCCCGACGACGGGGCCAAGGAGGTCGCCACCAGCGGCGTCCTGAAGATAACCAGCACCGGCGGCAAGCTCACCACGGTGACCGTCGCCGACACCAAGGGCAACGCGGTCGAGGGCAAGGTCGCCGCCGACGGCGCGAGCTGGGAGCCGGACCGCCACCTGGCCTCCGCCACCGAGTACAAGGTGCACGCGGTCGCCAAGGACGAGGCCGGCCGGGAGTCCGCCAAGGACACCACGTTCACGACGCTCACCCCGCAGAACACCTTCGTCGGCCACTACACGCCCGAGGACGGCGAGACCGTCGGCGTGGGCATGCCGGTGTCCGTCAACTTCAGCCGCGGGATCACCAACCCCGAGGCCGTGGAGAAGGCCATCACGGTGACGGCCGAGCCGTCCGTCCCCGTCGAGGGCCACTGGTTCGGCAACGACCGCCTCGACTTCCGCCCCGAGAAGTACTGGGCCGCGGGCACCAAGGTGACCGTGAAGCTCGCCCTCGACGGAGTCGAAGGCCGCCCCGGCGTCTACGGCAAGCAGACCCGTACGGTCACCTTCACCATCGGCCGCTCGCAGGTCTCCACGGTCGACGCGAGCGCGCACACCATGGAGGTCGTCCGCGACGGCCAGGTGCTCAAGAACATCCCGATCACCGCGGGCGCCCCGTCGACGACCACGTACAACGGCCAGATGGTCATCAGCGAGAAGTACAAGGTCACGCGGATGAACGGCGCGACCGTCGGCTTCGGCGGCGAGTACGACATCTCCGACGTCCCGCACGCCATGCGGCTGTCGAACTCGGGCACCTTCGTCCACGGCAACTACTGGGCCTCCTCCGGCACGTTCGGCTCGGAGAACGTCAGCCACGGCTGCGTCGGCCTGAAGGACGTCCGCGGCGCCGGCGACGGCAACCAGCCCGCCGCCTGGTTCTTCAACGAGTCCCTGATCGGCGACGTGGTCGTGGTGAAGAACTCCAAGGACAAGCAGATCGCCCCGGACAACGGCCTCAACGGCTGGAACATGGACTGGGCGGAGTGGATCAAGTAGTCGCCCGTACGTAGTCCAGGTGGCCCGGTGCTGTGACACACAGCACCGGGCCACCGTCGGTTAACCGGCGCTAACCTGGCCCGTATGACCATCTCTCTCGAAGTCTCCGAAGGCGTCGGCACCATCCGCCTGGACCGGCCGCCCATGAACGCCCTGGACATCGCCACCCAGGACCGGCTGCGCGAGCTCGCGGTGGAGGCGACCGACCGGGCCGACGTCCGCGCCGTCGTCATCTACGGCGGCGAGAAGGTGTTCGCGGCGGGCGCGGACATCAAGGAGATGCAGGTGATGGACCACGCGGCGATGGTCGCCCGGTCCCGCGCCCTCCAGGACTCCTTCACCGCCGTGGCCCGCATCCCCAAGCCCGTCGTCGCGGCCATCACCGGCTATGCGCTGGGCGGCGGTTGCGAGCTCGCGCTGTGCGCCGACTACCGGATCGCCGCCGACAACGCGAAGCTCGGCCAGCCCGAGATCCTGCTCGGCCTGATCCCGGGCGCCGGCGGCACCCAGCGGCTCTCCCGGCTGATCGGCCCGTCCAAGGCCAAGGACCTGATCTTCACCGGGCGCATGGTCAAGGCGGACGAGGCGCTCACGCTGGGCCTGGTCGACCGGATCGTCCCCGCCGCCGAGGTGTACGAGCAGGCGCACGCCTGGGCAGCCAAGCTGGCGCAGGGGCCCGCGATCGCGCTGCGCGCCGCCAAGGAGTGCGTCGACGCCGGTCTGGAGGCCGACATCGACACCGGCCTCACCATCGAACGCAACTGGTTCGCGGGCCTGTTCGCCACCGAGGACCGCGAGCGCGGCATGCGCAGCTTCGTCGAAGAGGGCCCGGGCAAGGCCAAGTTCGCCTAGTCGGAGCCCCGTCCTCCCTGCGGGTGGATTAGCCAGGCCTTAAGGCAGCCTTAAGCCCGATGGGTGATCCACTCACGGTGATCGCCGATGTGCGCTCCGTCACCGCAGGTCAATCGGGGTGCAACCACCCTCTGGTTGCCGTCCGCATATGACAGGACACCCTCTCGGAATCGTTGATTCCGGAGGGTGTTTTCCTGCGGAACGGCCCGGAGGGGCGGGCGGGCCGTCCATGATGGGTGCATGGCGGGCCTGGAGGGTGTGGAACAGCCGCGGCAGCGCAGCAGCGCTTCGGCCGTACGGCTCACGGCGGCTCTTGAGGACGAACAGGGCCTCAAGGCACTGGAGTTGTACGGGAATCCGGCCGAGGCCGAAGTGACGTTGCCGTCCCTGCCCGAGTCGGCGGGTACCGCGCGCAGGCTCACCCAGTGCGTGGTGATCCGCCTCTGGGGCCTGTCGCCGCAGATCGCCGAGCATGCCGTCCTGCTGGTCTCCGAACTCGTCGGCAACGCGGTCCGCCACACCGGGGCCCGCTCCTTCGGCTTACGGATGCTCCGGCGGCGCGGCTGGATCCGGGTGGAGGTGCGCGACCCCTCGCGCGGGCTGCCCTGTCTGATGCCGGTCCACGAACTGGACACCACCGGCCGGGGGCTCTTCCTCGTCGACAAGCTCTCCGACCGCTGGGGCGCCGACCTGCTGCCCCGCGGGAAGATCACCTGGTTCGAGATGCGCGTCGCGGACCGCCAGAGCTCCTGACATGCCTGAAGCCCCCGGGGCGCCGTGGTGGGGCGGTGCGGGGGCTTCATGGGTGTGCCGAGGATCAAAGGGGGTGTGTGATCCTCGGCGGGGCGACTTCGCTCGGGTCAATGGGAAGCCGTGGTTCCGACTATGGCAGACGAGGGCCCAAACGCCAAAAGTCCCTACTCGGACATAAGTGTGCAAATAGTAAGAGTTTCGCGTTAAATCCTAGGCGAGGTGGGCCACCCACCTCGTAATCAATGAATAAGTATCGACCGCTCAGTGTAAATCGTTGATCACATAGCGGACACGTTGGTGTGCGGCCCACTTCGACGAACGTCCTGAATTGGGTCAATCATTACCTTCCGGGCCTACCGGCCCTTAAATGGGCAGGTGCTCTCACATCCAGGCCGCCGCGCGGCCCTGCGCGCGGCCGGTCTCGGGGTGGCCGGCGCCGCCGCGGCCGGTCTCACCGCCGCCTGCGGACCGGGCCGCCCCGCCACCGCGCCCAGCGCGCCCACCGCCCCGCCCCCGGGACCGGCCGAGCCGGCCCGCCCGGCGCAGGCGGCCCCGGCCGGCCCGCGCCGGTTCGCCGGCCAGCCCGTCGAGATCGGCCACGGTCCGCGCGACCGCCCCCGGGTCGCCCTCACCTTCCACGGCAACGGGGACCCCGCCATCGCCCGGGCGGTGCTGGCCGAGGCCGAAAGAGCGGGCGCACGGGTGACCGTACTGGCGATCGGCAGCTGGCTCGACGCCCACCCGGAGATGGCCCGACGGGTCCTCGACGGCGGCCACGAGCTCGGCAACCACACCCAGCGCCACCTCGCGATCAACACCCTGCCCGAGGCGGAGGCGTACGCCGAGATCACCGGCTGCGCCCAGCGGCTCAAGCGGCTCACCGGCTCCATCGGCACCTGGTTCCGGCCCTCGCAGACCCAGTACGCCACCCCGCTCGTCCGGAAACTGGCCCAGCGGGCGGGCTACCCGCACGTCCTCTCCTACGACGTGGACTCCCTCGACTTCACCTCGCCCGGCGCCGCGGCCGTCATCCGCACCGTCACCGGGACGATCCACGGCGGATCGGTGGTGAGCCTGCATTTCGGCTACGCGGACACGGTCGACGCGATGCCGCCCCTCCTCGAAGAACTCGCGCGCCGCAAGCTGCGCGCGGTGACCACCACGGAGCTGCTGACGCCATGAAGACCACCCGCCTTCCCCGGAAGGCCACCGTGCTGCTGGCCGGTCTGGTCCTCGCCGCCCTGGCCGGCTGCGGATCGGCCGACAAGGGACCCGCCGAGGCGCTCGGCACCAAGGGCCCGGCCAAGCCCGTCAAGGCCGTCCCCGCCGTCCCGCCCGGCCTGGCGGGCATGCCGCCGGTCCTCGATCCCCACGACGTCTACGCGGCCGACCGGCCGAACAAGCTGTCCCCGGTGGTCAAGGACTTCCCGTCGCGCGTCTACGTGCCCAACACCAACTCCAACACGGTGTCCGTCATCGACCCGGTGACCTACCAGGTCATCGACACCATCCCGGTCGGCGTCCAGCCCCAGCACGTGGTCCCCTCCTGGGACCTGAAGACCCTCTGGGTCAACAACAACCGCGGCCACACGCTCACCCCGATCAACCCGGCCACCGGCGAGGCCGGAAAGCCGGTCGAGGTGCACGACCCGTACAACCTGTACTTCACGCCGAACGGCAAGTACGCGATCGTCATGGCCTCGATGGACAAAGAACTGGTCTTCCGCGATCCGCACACGATGGACCGGGTGAAAACCGTCCCGGTGACCTGTTATGGCGTCAATCACGCGGACTTCTCCGCCGACGGCCGCTACTTCATCGTGAGTTGCGAGTTCTCCGGCGAACTCCTCAAGGTCGACACGGAGAAGATGGAGGTCATCGGCCAGCAGAAACTGCCGTTCGAGGGCGCGATGCCGCAGGACGTCAAGGTCTCCCCGGACGGAAAGACCTTCTACGTCGCGGACATGATGGCGCACGGCATGTGGGTGCTCAGCGGGGACAAGTTCGAGACCCCCAAGCTGCTGCCCACGGGCAAGGGCTGCCACGGCCTGTACGTCAGCCGCGACTCCAAGGAGATGTACGTCTCCAACCGCGGCGAGGGCACCATCTCCGTCTTCAACTTCCCGCAGAACAAGCTCACCAAGAAGTGGGAGCTGCCCGACGGCGGCAGCCCCGACATGGGCGGCGTCTCCGCCGACGGCAAGGTGCTGTGGCTCTCGGGCCGCTACAACTCCGAGGTCTACGCCATCGATACCGTCACCGGCAAGCAGCTCGCCCGGATCCCGGTGGGCGGCGGACCGCACGGGCTCGCCGTGTACCCGCAGCCGGGCCGCTACTCGCTCGGCCACACCGGCATCTTCCGCTGAGCACGGCGATGCCCCGGGAGCTCGCACAGCTCCCGGGGCACCGTCGTGGGATCACCAGGCGACCGGGAGACGTTCCGGCAGTCGCTTGATGAAGCCTGTACGCCACACCAGGTTCTCCGCCGGCACGGCGAGGCGGAGCCCGGACAGGCGCTCCACCAACACCTCCAGCGCGATCTCGGCGTGGGTCCGGCCCAGGGCGGAGGCCGGGCAGAAGTGCCGGCCGGCGCCGAAGGCGAGATGGGGGTGGGAGCTCTCGCGCTCCAGGTCGAGCTCCTCGGGGCGCTCGAAGGCCTCGGGGTCGAAGTTGGCGCCCTCCAGGAGCACGAGCACGAGCTCGCCCTCCTTGACCAGCACGTCGCCGACCTGGATGTCGGCCAGCGCGATGCGCGGCAGGCCGTCGCCGACGGACAGGTTCCAGCGCAGCAGCTCGTCGACCGCCGCGCCCATGCGCTCGGGGTGCTTGCGCAGGTAGCCGATGAGCTCGGGCTTCTGCAGCAGCGCGAGCACCGCGAGGGTGAGGAAGGCCGACGTGGACACCGCGCCCGCCCCGAAGAGCGAGACGGCGACCGTCGCGAACATGTCGTCGGTCAGGTGCGCCGACTCCGGGTCGGCCTCCTTCAGCTCGGCGAACTTTCCGAGGAGCCCCGTACGCTCCTCGGCGGGCAGCGCGAGCTGGGCGTTGAGCTGCTCGACGAAGTAGCCCACGTCCTTGTACCAGTTGAGGGCCGAGTCGGCGAACGGCTCGCGAGCGGTCATGAACGCGACGTCCAGCCCCGACATCAGCCGGCGCCAGTCCTCGAAGGGGACCCCGAGCACCTGGCAGTGCAGCGCCGCCGAGAAGGGGTCGGCGAACCCCGCCCGGAGGTCGGCCGGGCCGCCCTCGGAGATCAGCTGGTCGATCAGCTCGCCCGCCTTGGCCCGCAGCCAGTCCTGGAGCCCCTTCTGGCGCGGGTTGAGCGCCTTCATCACGGCGTTGCGCAGGCCCGCGCTGTTGATGTTGCCCATGTTGTTGACGACCTCGGGCGGGATCGTCAGCGCGTACTGGCGCGGGACGCCGGCGTTCGCCGTGTCCTTGAGGCTGAACCGCTCGTCCTCCAGCACCTGCTTGGCCAGCGCGTAGCTGCTCACCAGCCAGGCCGGGTCACCGGTGAGGGTGCGGACCTTGGCGACGGGGGCCTTTTCGCGGAGCCACGTGCACTCCTCCGGCAGGACGTCACCGCGCCGCGAGAGCGGGAAGTCGAGGAGCGGCTGCTCCTGTGTCCCCTGGCCCTCAAGCTGCTCGACGCTCATCGACGATCCCTTCGGTCGGTACGTGGTTCACGTTGCTCTGGTTCTCGGTGTTCTCGGCGTGCGCGGGCCGCTCGGCGGCCTCGGGGCGGACGACGGCGTACGCCTGGTTGCGGGTCGCGCGCAGGCCCCCGCCGCGTGCGTAGAGGACATCCGTCAGCGGCATCTTGACGTGGTAGGCCGCCACCGAGGACGGCACGTCGAGAATGCTCGGGGTGTCCACGAAGAACGGCAGCTCGGCCGCCATGTAATCGAAACAGACCTGCAACTGCTCGTCTGTGATCGATTCACCTTCCGGCAACTTGGAGCCGACAAAATGCAGGGCCATCTTCTCGCAGCCCTTGCGGAATTCGTCGTCGGTCTCCAGGAAATGCAGAACGCGCCGGTGCAAGAGCTGGTAAACGGGGTTCTCCTGGAACTCCGAAAGTGCCCTCACTCGGATTTCGGCCTGTGGAGGTCCTGATTCCTCCACGCCCTTGAGTATCCGCCGCCGGACGGCCTTGATTTCCTTCGTGGCGCGCTTCTCCGCGTGTTCCCGGGTGTAGCCGAAAGCGGCGAACATCCGGTCCACGTGGAGGTCTGCGTAGACGAAGTCGACCTGCGCGAAGCGGGTCGTGGCCCACTGGGCGAGACCGGTGATGCGCTCGGAGCTGAAGTAGCTGTTTCCGGGGCTCACTCCGATGAGCACATGGTCGCCGTCTTCCCAGATATGTCGGCAAGTGCGGGTGAAGGGCAGAACTTCGAATGATGCGTCGGCTGTGATCGTCACCTGTGATCGCCCTTGTTGCCGCTTGTCCCTGGGAGCCCTGCGCTCCTGGTGTGGCGGCAATGTCGGTACGTTATGCCGTGGCGCCGGAGCGTGACAAGTGGGGGCCGGATTTGTTGGCTGGAATTATCGCTTCCGCATTACGGAAGGGGCATTTGAATATCTATCTATCGCTCGAACGGGACCCGAGGCCGGGGTGGCCCGGGGAGGCCGCTACCCTGGGCCGGTCAACAAGCACCAAGAAGGGGTGGACCCAGTGGCGGACATCGAGAGCGCACGGGCTACGTTCGACAAGTTCGACGTGAACGGTGACGGCTTCATCACGGCCGACGAGTACAGCGCGGCCATGAAGGCCATGGGTGACGCGTTCGTCACCGGCTCGGTCGCGGACGCGGTGATCGCCGCCAAGGACGCCAACGGCGACAAGCTGCTGAGCTTCGACGAGTTCTGGGCCTCCCTGAACGGCTGACACCTCCACCGCACGCCCCCTCCCCACCCGCCTGCCGGGGCCGGGGCGGGGGCGCGGTCAGGTCATGTCCTCGACCTCGGCGAGGGCCTCCTGGAGCCAGTGCAGCCAGAACGTCTCCAGGGCGATCCCGCCGTGCAGGACGAGCCGCCGCAGCCGGTCCTCGACGGCGTCGCGCTCCGCCGGGAAGTCCTTCTCCTCGATGGCCTCGTACTGCGCCAACTGGCGCTGGTGCAGCTCCAGATGGCGCCGCAGCTCGGGCCCGAGGCCGTGCGGCCCCACGACACCGGCCGCCCGGATCCGCAGCAGCAGCGGGTCGCGCATCGGCTTGGGGTCCTGGCTCTCGCCGACCCACCGGGCCAGCTCCGCGCTGCCGGCGGGCAGGACCTCGTACTCCTTCTTCTGCCCGCGCACGGGTGCGTCGCTGGGCAGCGCGCGGATCAGCCCGGAGTCCTCCAGGCGGCCCAGCTCGCGGTAGATCTGCTGGTGCGTCGCGGACCAGAAGTATCCGATCGACTTGTCGAACCGCCGGGTCAGCTCCAGCCCGGACGAGGGCTTCTCGAGCAGGGCGGTGAGGATGGCGTGGGGCAGGGACATGCGGCCATCCTAGGTTTGCCGGGCCCTGCGGGTGCCGCTGCCGGCTGCCGCTGCGCGGGGCCTTCCCCCACCCCACCCCTTCCCGAAACTGTGGGCTCCGCCCCCAGACCCCCGCGCCTCAAACGCCGGCGGGGCTGGTTCAGCCCGTCCGGCGTTTGAGGACCGGGTCTGGGCGGAGCCCAGGGAACGGTGGAAGGGCGGGTAGGGGAAGGCTCCGCGCAGCGGCAACCGCCCCCGGCCGGCGGCGGGTCAGCGCCAGGTGGTCAGGGATTCCGGGTCGCGGGGGCCCGGGGCCGTCGGGGACAGGAAGCCGTGGGCGCGCAGGAAGGCCGTCACCGCCGGGGACCACGCCTGGCGCAGGCCCGCCTCGGCCAGGAGCGCCGGGTCCGAGAGCAGGGCGGTGACCGGGCCCGTGCGGATGCCGGACGGGGTGAGGACCGCCGCGTCGTCGGCCCAGCGGACCGCCAGGTCCACGTCGTGGGTCGCCATCACCACCGTCGTGCCGGCCGACCGCAGCCCGGCCAGGACGGCCAGCAGCCGCTCCTGCCCGTCCGGGTCCAGCCCGGCCGTCGGCTCGTCCAGGATCAGCACCCGCGGAGCCATCGCCACCGCCCCCGCGATCGCCGCCCGCTTGCGCTGCCCGTAGGAGAGCAGGTGCGTCGGTCGGTTCCGCAGCGCCGTGATGTCCAGCGCGGCCAAGGCCGCGTCCACGCGCTCGCGGACCTCCGCCACCGGCAGGCCCAGGTTCATCGGGCCGAAGGACACGTCCTGTTCCACCGAGGCCGCGAACAGCTGGTCGTCCGGGTCCTGGACCACCAGCTGGACCGCCGTCCGCAGCCGGGTCAGGCCCGCGCGGTCGTAGGACACCGTCGCGCCGTCCAGGTGCAGCGCGCCCGAGCCCGGCCGCAGGCCCCCGCTCAGCAGCCGCATCAGGGTGGTCTTGCCGCTGCCGTTGCGGCCCAGCAGGACCAGTGCCCGGCCCTCGGCGATCCCGAAGTCGACGCCCGACAGCACGGCGGGGCCGTCCTCGTACGCGTAGCCCGCGCCCACCAGTTCCACCAACGGCCTCACAGGTACAGCTCCTTCAGTACGAGGGTCACGGCCGTCAGGGCCGCCGGCAGCGCCGCGGACGCGGCCAGGAACCGCCAGGACAGGGTCGCCTCCGGTACGAGCACTTGCAGCGTGCCGTCATAGCCGCGCCCGGCCAGGCCCGCCTGGAGCCGCGCCGCGCGGTCGAAGGCCCGTACGAACGAGGTCGCGGCGAGCCCGGCCAGCGAACGCCACGCCGCCGCCCGCCCGGTGGTGCCCAGGCGGGCCGCCTGCGCCTGGCGGACGCGGGCGAGGGAGTCGAGCAGCAGGAACCCGATCCGGTACATCACCAGGGCCACGTCGACCACCGGAGCCGGCACCCCCGCCCGGACCAGCCGCGGCAGCACGTCCGAGACCGGGGTGGTGAAGGCGAACAGCAGCACGCCGAGCGAGGCCGCCGAGGTGCGCAGCAGCAGCTCGACGGCGTGCCGGGGGCCGTCGGGGGCCCATGCGATCCACCCCTCGGGGCCGCCCACCGCGAACAGCAGCGGCAGCGCCCCGGTGAAGCAGAAGCCGAGCGGGATCCGGAAGGCCCGCCACAGCTGCCGCCCCGGCACCCCGGCGGGCCCCAGGAGCACGGCGAGGGTGGCGGCGGCGACCAGCGGCCCGCCGGGCCACGGCGGCAGGCACACCGCGGTGACCGTCAGCCCGATCCCCAGCAGGGCCTTCTCCAGCGGGTGGCGGTGGCGCCAGCGGCTGCTGTGTGCCGCCGCGTCGATCGGCAGCACCGCCTACGACTCCGTGGCGGACGGGGTCGCGGCCGCGGCGGCCGCCGCACCCTGGCGGCGGCCCTTGCGGACGCCGAAGTAGTACGCGAGCACGCCCGCGCCCAGAGCCGCCTGGAGGGCGAACAGGGCCGACTCCACCTCCCCGGAGGGGGGTTCGTACAGCGGCGAGAACCACGGCTCGTAGTCCGGCTTCAGCTCGGTGATGGCCGACTCCGCCTGCGCGTCGGCGCCGGTGAACGGCTCCTCCTTGTCGTCGCCCAGCCCCAGTGCGAGCGGGAGCACGGCCAGCGCCGCGACGAGGAGCAGCAGCAGGGTGTTGATCTTCGCGTTCCTGGTCATCAGACCGCCGCCTCCTGCTTCGACTTGCCCGAGGTGAGCTTCGCGACGCCGAGCCGGACCAGGTCCGACTTGCTCGACTGCATCAGCAGCCGCATCACGAGCACGGTCAGCAGGCCCTCGCTCACCGCGAGCGGGATCTGGGTGAGCGCGAAGATCTCACTGAACTTCACGAGCGAGCCCGTGAATCCGGTGGCCGCGTCGGGGAAGGCCAGCGCCAGCTGGACGGAGGTGACGCAGTAGGTGACCAGGTCGGCGAAGAAGGCGCCGCAGAACACGGCCACCATCAGCGGGGCGTTGGACTTCCGCAGCAGCCGGTAGATCCCGTAGCCCGCCCAGGGCCCGGCGATCGCCATCGAGAAGACGTTGGCGCCGAGGGTGGTGAGCCCGCCGTGCGCCAGCAGCAGCGCCTGGAAGAGCAGGGTGATCGTGCCGAGCACCGCCATGATCGGCGGCCGGAAGAGGATCGCCCCCAACCCCGTACCGGTGGGGTGGGAGCAGCTGCCCGTCACGGAGGGGATCTTCAGCGCGGACAGGACGAACGTGAACGCCCCGGACGCTCCGAGCAGCAGGGTGCTCTCCGGGTTGGCCTTCACCTCGCGGGTGAGGGCGCGCACACCGTGTACGACAAAGGGAGCGGACGCGGCGCCCCAGGCGACCGCGTGCAAAGGGGGCAGAAACCCCTCGGCTATATGCATGAGTGGGGAGACCTCTCCAGCACCTCGTGGATGGACAACGCGCCCCGGCCGGTCTCCTGGCTCACGGGTACTGATGCCCGGTCTCCGCCTTCCCGGGGCCGTGCGGTCTCCCGCGCGGGCCCAGTGGCTTCCCGTTGGGGGTCCCTCCCGGACGGAGTCCGGGGGAGATGGAGCCGTACTTCCCGATCACAGTGGCGAGGGCCGCACCGGTTTCCCACCGGTTTCCCGAACACCAAGGCCCGATGACCCTAGTCGGCCGTGCGGATGGGTAACAACTCGGGCGCGAGCCGTAGTCGTCCCGGCGGGTCCCCGGACGGGCGCCGCCCGGTGGCGGCGCGGGCCCGCCCCGCGGAGGCTGAGGGAGTGGCTGCCGACTACTCGTACCCGGACCTGACCGCCGTCTACGTGAACTGCACGCTCAAGCGCTCGCCCGAGACCAGCAACACCGAGGGCCTGATCGACAAGAGCCGCGCGGTCATGCACGCGGCCGGCGTCCGCACCTCGCTCATCCGCGCCGTCGACCACGACATCGCGACGGGCGTCTGGCCGGACATGACCGAGCACGGCTGGGAGAGCGACCAGTGGCCGGTCCTCTACAGCCAGATCATGGACGCCGACATCCTCGTGCTGTGCGGCCCGATCTGGCTCGGCGACAACAGCTCCGTGATGAAGCAGGTCATCGAGCGGCTCTACGCCTGCTCCTCGCTCCTGAACGAGCAGGGCCAGTACGCCTACTACGGGCGCGTCGGCGGCGCGCTGATCACCGGCAACGAGGACGGCGTCAAACACTGCGCCATGAACGTCCTCTACAGCCTCCAGCACCTCGGCTACGCGATCCCGCCCCAGGCCGACGCGGGCTGGATCGGCGAGGCCGGACCCGGGCCCTCCTACCTCGACCCGGGCTCGGGCGGCCCCGAGAACGACTTCACCAACCGGAACACCACCTTCATGTCGTGGAACCTGATGCACCTGGCCGCCCTGCTCAAGCGCGCGGGCGGCATCCCGGCGCACGGGAACCAGCGCTCGCTGTGGGACGCCGGCTGCCGCTTCGACTCCCCCAACCCCGAGCACCGCTAGGCCGTCTCCCCTCAGACCGCCGGAACCTCCGCCAGCGCCGACTCCAGGCGGGCCGGCAGCGGCCGGGCGTTCATCCGGCGGCAGCTCGCCGAGGCCTCCTCCAGCAGCGCCCGGGCTGCCGCCGCGTCCCCCGAGGCGAGCAGGGCGCGGGCGAGCGGCGGAGCCGCCAGGGCCCGTACGAGGCTCTGCCCCGACCGGCGGCCCAACTCGTCCGCCGCCCGCAGGTGCCGCAGCGCCTCGGCCGGCTCCCCGCGGTCCAGGGCGATCCGGCCCAGCCCGATCCGCGCCGCGCTCTGCCCGGCCAGATCGCCGGAGCCGCGCGTGTGGGCCAGGACCTCCCGGAAGCCCGCCGCCGCCTCGGCCGACCGGCCCAGCATCCGCTGCGCGTCCGCGACCCAGCGCAGCATGCACATCCGGGTCCAGGCCGCGCCGCCCAGCTCCGCCACGGCGAGGGCCTCGCGCAGCACCTCCAGGGCGCGGCCGGTCTCGCCGCGCGCCAGCAGCACCTGGCCGATGCCGCGCAGGGCGTGGGCCTGGCCGTGGCGGTCGCCCGCCGCCTCGAAGACGGCCGCGCCGCGCCGGCACCGGCGCAGCGCCTCGGCCGGGCGGCCCTGGATCCGGTCCAGGTAGGAGAGCACCCAGCCCGCGTACGCCACCCCGTGCGCGTCCCCGAGCTCCTCGAACAGCGCCTCACCGGCCGTCAGCACGGACCGGGCGGGCCCCCATTCCTCCCGGCAGGCCCGGTGCCGGCCCAGCCCCACCAGCATGACCGCCTCGCCCCGCCGGTCCCCGGCGGCCCGGGCGGCGGCCAGCCCCAGCTCCTGGACCGCCTGCCACCCGGCCAGGTCGCTGCGCAGGTCGAAGAGGTACTCGCCCGTCGCCGCGAGCTCCCAGCAGGCGTACGGGTCCACCCGCGTGGCCTGCCGGACCGCGCCGGCCAGCGCCGCCCGCTCGGCGCCCAGCCAGCGCACCGGCTCGGCCCGCGGCCCGGCGAGCACCGCCGGGTCCGGCACCCGGGCGGCGGTCCGGCCCGCGATCCCCGGGTAGTCCACGCCCTGGTGGGCCCGTCGGCCCTCGCGCACCAGCGCCACCCAGCAGGACAGCACCCGGCGTTCGACCGCCTGCCCGGGCCCGGCGAGTTCCCGCCCGAAGGCACGGACCAGGTCGTGCATGCGGTAGCGCAGCTGCCCGGCCTCGTCGCGGCCGGCCACCTCCAGCAGGTACCCGGCCACCAGGGCGTCCAGGGCGTCCTCCGCCGGGTCGAGGGGGCGGTCCAGCACGGCCGCCGCCGTCCAGGCGGCGAAGTCCGGGGCGTCCAGCAGGGCCAGGCCGCGCAGCAGGGCCCGCGCGTCGCCCGGCAGTGAGCGGTAGCCGAGCCGCAGCCCGGCCCGCACCCCGTCGAGCACGTCCAGCCGGGACCGCTCGTCCCCCAGGCGGGCCGCCAGCCGGGCCAGTTCCCGGTGGGGCAGCGCGGCCAGCTCGGCGCCGACGATCCGCAGGGCGAGCGGGAGCCGCCCGCACAGCCGCACCAGCTCCCGGGCCGCCTCCGGCTCGGCGGCCACCCGCCCGGCTCCGGCGATCCGGCCGAGCAGCCCGAGCGCACCCGCCTCGTCCAGCAGCGGGAGCTCCAGGGCGACCCGCCGGTCCAGTGCGGGCAGCCGGCGCCGGCTCGTGACGAGGACCCCGCACCCGGAACCGGGCAGCAGGGCCCGGACCTGGGACGCGTCGGCGGCGTTGTCCAGCACCACCAGCACCCGCCGTCCGGCCAGCAGGCTCCGGTACAGCGCCGCGCGCTCCCCGGCGCCGGCGGGCACCGCCGGGCCGTCGACGCCGAGGCCGTGCAGGAACCCGGCCAGGACCTCCGCCGGATCCGCGGCGGCCGTGGGGTCGGCTCCGCGGAGGTCGACGTAGAGCTGCCCGTCCGGGAAGGCTCCGCGCAGGCGGTGCGCGACCCGCAGGGCGAGCGCGGTCTTGCCGATGCCCGCCTGCCCGGTGACCACGCAGACCCCGCCGTCCGCTTCCCGCAGTCCCTCGGCGAGTGCGGCCGCCTCGGCCTCCCGCCCCACGAAAGCCGGGGTGGCGGCGGGCAGTTGGGCGGGCGGGCGGTCGGGTGCCCCGTCGCGCGGGCCGGGCTCGCTGCGCGCGGCACCGTGCTCCGGCCGTAGGCCACCAGGTGGGGCTCCGTCGGCATCGGCCGGACCGGCCCGCCACCGCGCGGCCCCCGCCGAGGCCGGCGGATCCGCGTCCGCAAGCAGCCGTGCGTGCAGCGCGCGCAGCCCGGGGCCCGGGTCCAGCCCGGCCTCCGCGGCCAGTCGCCGGCGCGCCGCGTCGAAGGCGGCCAGCGCCTCGCCGCGCCGCCCCGAGCGGTGCAGGGCCAGCATGTGCAGCTCCACCAGCCGCTCCCGCAAAGGGTGTTCGGCCGTCAGCTCCGCCAGTTCCCCGCACACCGAGGCGTGGCGCCCGAGGGCGAGGTCCGCGGTCAGCGCCCGCTCCACGCAGTCGAGCCGGTCCTGCTCCAGCCGCGCCGCCGCGGACTCGAAGACCCGCCCGCGCAGCCCGCCCAGCGCCACCGGCCCCCGCCACAGCTCCAGGGCCGCCCCCAGGAGCCGGCGCCTCTCGGCCGGGTCGTCCACGGCCTCCGCCGCCCGCCGCAGCAGCGCGAACTCCCGTACGTCCACCAGGGCCCGTCCCGGATCCAGGACGAACCCGGCGTCCGTGCGGGCCACTTGGAGCCCCCGTCGGCGCAGTGCGGCCGCCACGTTCTGGAGCTGCTCCCGCCCCGTGGCCGGCGGGTCGTCCCACACCGCCTGCGCCAGTCCGGCGGCCGGCACCACCCGCCCGGCCTCCAGCGCCAGCGCGGCCAGGACCCGCCGGCCGCGCGGCCCGCCCACTACGTCAACACGCAGGGCACGCTGGAGGAGTCCATGCACCCCAACGCCCACGGGCAGCGGGCCATGGCGGCCTGCCTCGGCCTGGTGGGCGCGGCGGCTCCCGGCCGGTACGCGTGCACGCAGGACTGGTTCGGCGACGGTGACCCGAGCCGGATGCGGATCCGGCCGGCGGGCTGACCGCACGGGGGCCCGGGGCGTGCGACGCCGCGGGCCTCCGGCCCGTCACCTCACCGGTTGACGTGGGAGATGTCCACGACGAACCGTTCCGGCGAGTGCAGGGTGTAGGCGCGGTAGTAGGGGATGGTGTCGAAGGCGGCGCCGAAGGTGACGTACCCCTCGTAGTCGCCGGTCATCGCGATGCCCTTGAGCTTGGGGAGGTTGATCTTCTGCAGCTTGGGGCCGTGGTAGACGTTGTTGCCCGCGTCGTCGTGCGCGGCGGCGGGGTTGAGGCGGATCTCCAGGAAGTACTTCCCGGCCAGCGGCACGGGCTTGCCGGACCCGTCGTAGACCAGTTGCGCGACGGGGGTGACGGTCACCGGGGGGACGTACCCCTGCAGGTCGATGACGATCCGGTCGAAGGTCGGATGCCCGCCCCAGCGGGCGTTGACCACGAGCGGGGTCTGGGAGGCGGCGGCGGAGGAGGCGGCGGTGGCGGCCGAGGCCGGTGCGGCCAAGGAGAGTCCGGCGACGAGCAGGATGCCGGTGGCCAGGGCCGCGAAACGCCGGCGATGCGGATGGATCATGACGTCCCCTCGATTCTCGAGAGACGGGGACAGAAAGGTGTCACCGCGTAGGACGCCGGGGCGCGGGACGCGGTTCCCGCGCATGGGTGTGCCTCGGGAGCCGGGCTCCCGGGGCACATCTCAGCGCGTGGACGGCATCAGCACTCGATGACGTTGACCGCGAGACCGCCGCGGGCGGTCTCCTTGTACTTGACCTTCATGTCGGCGCCGGTCTCCTTCATGGTCTTGATGACCTTGTCGAGGGAGACCTTGTGGCTGCCGTCGCCGCGCATCGCCATCTTGGCGGCGGTGACGGCCTTGACGGCGGCCATGCCGTTGCGCTCGATGCAGGGGATCTGGACCAGGCCGCCGACCGGGTCGCAGGTGAGGCCGAGGTTGTGCTCCATGCCGATCTCGGCGGCGTTCTCGACCTGCTCCGGGGTGCCGCCCAGGACCTCGGCGAGGGCGCCGGCCGCCATCGAGCAGGCCGAGCCGACCTCGCCCTGGCAGCCGACCTCGGCGCCGGAGATCGAGGCGTTCTCCTTGAACAGCATGCCGATCGCGCCCGCGGCGAGCAGGAAGCGGACCACGCCGTCCTCGTCCGCGCCCGGGACGAAGTTCGTGTAGTAGTGCAGCACCGCCGGCAGGACGCCCGCCGCGCCGTTGGTCGGGGCGGTCACGACCCGGCCGCCCGCCGCGTTCTCCTCGTTGACCGCCATCGCGTAGATCGTCGTCCACTCGCTGCGGTGCATCATCGGGTCGCCCTCGGTGCGCAGCTGGCGCGCCGTGGAGGCGGCGCGGCGCTTGACGCGCAGGCCGCCGGGGAGGATGCCCTCGCGGGACATGCCGCGCGAGACGCAGGCCTGCATGACCCGCCAGATCTCCAGGAGGCCCTCGCGGATCTCCTCCTCCGTGCGCCAGGCCTTCTCGTTCTCCAGCATCAGCGAGGAGATCGACAGGCCCGTCTCGTTGGCGAGGCGCAGCATCTCGTCGCCGGAGCGGAAGGGGTACTTCAGCACGGTGTCGTCGAGCTTGATCCGGTCCTCGCCGACCGCGTCCTCGTCCACGACGAACCCGCCGCCGACCGAGTAGTAGGTCTTCTCCAGCAGCGGGGTGCCCGCCTCGTCGTACGCGAAGAGCGTCATGCCGTTCGCGTGGTACGGCAGCGAGCGGCGGCGGTGCAGGATCAGCTGGTTCGGCTCGTCGAAGGCGATCTCGTGGACGTCCCCTATCTCCGCGCCCAGCAGCCGCAGGCGGCCGCTCTTGCGGATGCGCTCCACCTCGTCGTCCGCGGTCTCCACGTTCACCGTGCGGGGGGAGTGGCCCTCCAGACCCAGCATCACCGCCTTGGGGGTGCCGTGGCCGTGGCCGGTCGCGCCGAGGGAGCCGAACAGCTCGGCCCGGACGGATGCCGTCTGGGCGAGCGCGCCGTCCTTCTTCAGCCGCGTCACGAACATGCGCGCCGCGCGCATCGGGCCGACCGTGTGGGAGGAGGACGGGCCGATGCCGATGGAGAAGAGATCGAAGACGGAGATGGCCACTGGCGGACTCCCTTGTCTGCTCGTGGGGTGGGAGGGGGCAGGAGAGGTGGATTGTTCGGATTTTGTCCGACAGACGAGCTTAACGCGGTGAGGTGAACGGCTCGTCTGCCGGAAAGGAGGGGAAGGCGTCAGGCCGGTGTCAGCTCGCGCTCCCGTACGTCGTCCTGTACGGCCTCGGCGTCCAGGACCGGGTCCGGGCCGGGCAGGCCCGCGCAGTGGGCCTTGACGCCCGCGCGCACGGCCCAGAAGTAGGTGACCAGGGCCATGACCGCGACCAGGGCGATGTCGACCCCGCCCGGGATGGCGCCGCGGCCGCCGAAGTCGGTGGAGCCGAGCCAGGACAGCAGGGACAGGGCGCCGAGGAAGAAGACGATCCACCAGGCCGGGGCGAACTGCCGGCTGAGGTTCTTCTCACCCTTGCGGGAGAGCACCAGCGCCGCGATCGGGGCGGCCGGCAGCGTCAGCGCGGTGACGATGCCGGTGTTCGGCCACTTCGACCAGTACAGCGCGCAGGCGGCGAAGACGAAGGTCAGCGGGCAGAGCACGGAGGCGAACGGGAGACGGAAGGGACGGGGGAGGTCCGGCTTTGGTTCTTTCAGTGGCAACCGGACCGCATCCACCTGGGGCTTTGGTCATGAGAAGGGCCCGGCCCCGTGCACAACAGGGCCGGGCCCTTCCGAGCCGTTGCCTAGAGCGACGGGTACAGCGGGAACTTCGCGGCGAGCGCGGAGACGCGCGCCTTGAGGTCCTCGCTGTCGTAGGCCGGCTTCAGCGCGGCCGCGATGATCTCGGCGACCTCGGTGAAGTCCTCGGCGCCGAAACCGCGGGTGGCGAGCGCCGGCGTACCGATGCGCAGACCCGAGGTGACCATCGGCGGGCGGGGGTCGTTCGGGATGGCGTTCCGGTTGACCGTGATGCCGATCTCGTGGAGCCGGTCCTCGGCCTGCTGGCCGTCCAGCTCGGAGTTGCGCAGGTCGACCAGGACCAGGTGGACGTCCGTACCGCCGGAGAGGACGGAGACGCCGACCTCGGTGACGTCCGGCTGCACCAGGCGGTCGGCGATGATCTTCGCGCCCTCCAGGGTGCGCTCCTGGCGCTCCTTGAACTCCTCCGAGGCGGCGACCTTGAAGGACACGGCCTTGGCGGCGATCACGTGCTCCAGCGGGCCGCCCTGCTGACCCGGGAAGACCGCGGAGTTGATCTTCTTGGCCAGCTCCTGCGTCGACAGGATGACACCGCCGCGCGGACCGCCGAGGGTCTTGTGCGTGGTGGTGGTGACGACGTGGGCGTGCGGCACCGGGTTCGGGTGCAGACCCGCGGCGACCAGGCCGGCGAAGTGCGCCATGTCGACCATCAGGTACGCGCCGACCTCGTCCGCGATGCGGCGGAAGGCGGCGAAGTCCAGCTGGCGCGGGTAGGCGGACCAGCCCGCGACGATCAGCTGCGGGCGGGACTCCTTGGCGAGGCGCTCGACCTCGGCCATGTCCACCCGGCCGGTCTCGTCGACGTGGTACGGGACCACGTTGTAGAGCTTGCCGGAGAAGTTGATCTTCATGCCGTGGGTCAGGTGACCGCCGTGGGCCAGGTTCAGGCCCATGATCGTGTCGCCCGGCTTCAGCAGCGCGAACATCGCGGCGGCGTTCGCCTGCGCACCCGAGTGCGGCTGGACGTTCGCGGCCTCGGCGCCGAACAGCGCCTTGATGCGGTCGATCGCGATCTGCTCGACCACGTCGACGTGCTCGCAGCCGCCGTAGTAACGGCGGCCCGGGTAGCCCTCGGCGTACTTGTTGGTCAGGACCGAACCCTGGGCCTCCATGACGGCGACCGGAGCGAAGTTCTCCGACGCGATCATTTCCAGGGTCGACTGCTGGCGCACGAGTTCGGCGTCGACGGCGGCGGCGACGTCCGGGTCGAGCTCGTGGAGAGGGGTGTTCAGCACAGACATCAGGAGTCCCTGGGTCAGTTGTCGGAGTGGGTGAGCGCGGCGTACTCCTCCGCGGAGAGCAGGTCGGCCGGCTCCTCGGCGATGCGCACCTTGAACAGCCAGCCACCCTCGAACGGGGCGGTGTTCACCAGGGCCGGGTCGTCCACGACGTCCTGGTTGAACTCGACGACCTCACCCGTGACGGGGGAGTACAGGTCGCTGACCGACTTGGTCGACTCCAGCTCGCCGCAGGTGTCGCCTGCGGTCACCGTGTCGCCTACCGCGGGGAGCTGGGCGTAGACGACGTCACCGAGCGCGTTGGCCGCGAACTCCGTGATGCCGATCGTCGCGACGCCGCCCTCGGCGTCCGACAGCCACTCGTGCTCCTTGCTGTAACGCAGCTTCTCGGGGTTGCTCATGGCCTGATTCTCCTGGATGCGGGGGAGTGAATACGAACAGCGGTCTTGAGTACTGAGACGGGTCGAGCGTGGCGCGAGGACTACTTCTGCCGCTTGTAGAACGGCAGCGCAACGACCTCGTACGGCTCATGCGTACCGCGAATGTCGACGCCGACGCCGGAGGTGCCGGGCGCGGCGTGCGCCGCGTCGACGTACGCCATCGCGATCGGCTTGCCCAGCGTCGGGGACGGGGCGCCGGAGGTGACCTCGCCGATGACCTGGCCGTCCGCCACGACGGGGAAGCCGGCACGCGGGACGCGGCGGCCCTCGGCGATCAGGCCGACCAGCTTGCGCGGCGGGTTCGTGGCGGCGCGCTCGGCGGCGGCCTCCAGCGCGGCGCGGCCGACGAAGTCGCCGTCCTTCTCGAACTTCACGACGCGGCCCAGGCCGGCGTCGAAGGGGGTGAGGGAGGTGCTGAGCTCGTGCCCGTACAGCGGCATGCCCGCCTCCAGGCGCAGCGTGTCGCGGCAGGACAGGCCGGCCGGGACCAGGCCGACGCCCTCGCCGGCCTTCGTCAGCGCCTGCCACAGCTCCACGGCGTGCTCGGGGGAGACGAACAGCTCGAAGCCGTCCTCGCCGGTGTAGCCGGTACGGGCGATCAGCGCCGGCACGCCCGCGACGGTGCCCGGCAGGCCGGCGTAGTACTTCAGCCCGTCCAGGTCGGCGTCGGTGAGGGAGGCCAGGATGCCGGGGGACTCGGGGCCCTGGACGGCGAGCAGCGCGTAGGCGTCGCGGTCGTCGCGGACCTCGGCGTCGAAGCCGGCGGCGCGCTCGGTGAGGGCGTCCAGCACGATCTGGGCGTTGGAGGCGTTCGCGACGACCATGTACTCGGTCTCGCCCAGGCGGTAGACGATCAGGTCGTCGACGATCCCGCCGTCCTCCTGGCAGATGTGCGTGTAACGGGCCCGGCCGACGCCGACGGTGGAGATGTTGCCGACCAGCGCGTAGTCCAGGGCCTTGACGGCCTCGGGGCCGGTCAGGGTGATCTCGCCCATGTGGGACAGGTCGAAGAGGCCGGCCTTGGTGCGTACGGCGTTGTGCTCGTCGCGCTCGCTGGCGTACCGCAGCGGCATGTCCCAGCCCGCGAAGTCGGTCATGGTCGCACCGAGCGAACGGTGCACCGCATCGAGGGCGGTCAGACGGGGGGCAGTGCTCATGGGTGTGGCTCCCGGGTCCCAGGGCATGACATGACGAGGAGGGTCCTCCCCATCTGTCATCGGAACCTGAGAGGTTCGCCGAGAGTTCCCCCGGTCACCAGGGGTCCTCGGCTTGCACCTTGGGTGGAGCCGGCGCTGACGCACGGCTCGCTTTTCAGATCTGCCTCATCCACGCGGTACGGGGCCTGAGAGATTCAAGGGAGGTTCTTGCTCCTTCGGCGCCCGCGCACGGCCTTGCGGCGTGCCGGGACTCTCCCGCGCGGATTCAAGCGGCCGGTATGCAGTTGGTCCAGATGGCGCACATCATTGCACGCCACCGCGGTGATCGGGGGTGGGGGCCCGAAAGTTCGTGCGGTCCTTGAGCGGTCCGACCGGAACCGGGGCCGCCGGATTACCGTCTCTTTACACTCAGTGGGCAAGGGTCCTGGTGACCCGATTCGGGGGAGGCGAACACTGTGCGGAGATTCGGAGTGGTGGCGGCTGTGGGGACCGTGGACGCGGTACCGGTCCAGCGGGACGCGCGGGCGCGCCGCGGGCCGGCCGGCCAGACCGGTCCCGTCCGCGACCTGCGCGGGCCCGGGGTGCGGGGCCCGCAGCGGCTGGGCTTCGCCGCGGGGGACATCGTCGTGGTGTCCGGCCTGCCGGGCGGCGGCAAGAGCACGCTGATCAAGCGGGCGGCCGCCGAGGACGGGGCCATCGACTCCCAGGACACGCGCGAGCGCTGGGAGCGCCGGATGCCGGGGGCGCTGCCCTACGCCGTCTACCGCCCGCTGGTCCGGGCCGCCCACTACTGGGGGCTGTGGCGCACCCTCCGCTCCGGCGCCTCGGTCGTCGTGCACGACTGCGGTACGCAGACCTGGGTACGCAGCCTGCTGGCGGCGGCCGCGCGCCGCCGGGGCCGGGCGCTGCACCTGCTCCTCCTGGACACCAGCCCCGAGGAGGCCCTGGCCGGCCAGGCGGCGCGGGGGCGCCGCGTCTCGGCGTACGCCTTCGCCCGTCACCGCGGGGCGGTGACCCGCCTCCTGCGCTCCGCGGAAGCCGGCCACCCCCCGCCGGGCTGCGCCTCGGCCACCCTCCTGGACCGCCGCTCCGCCGCCGCGGTGACGCGCATCGCGTTCCACCCGTAGCCGCCGGCGGGGCTGGAGGGGCGAGTGCGGCGCCGCTGCCGGGCTCTGCCCGGACCCGCGCCTCAAACGCCGGCGGGGCTGGATTTTGGCTGAGCTGCCCCGCCAAATGTCGCTGGGTGGGTTGTGAGCCGCACCCAAAGACCTTGGCCGGGCCAAATCCAGCCTCGCCGGCGTTTGAGGCGCGGGGTCTGGGGCGGAGCCCCGGCAGCGGCGCGGCACCGGGCGCGGACCGAACCCCGGCGGAGCCCCGGCAGCGGCGCCGGGGGACGGGCCGATAACCTCGGCCACGACGATCCGCGGAACCAACGGAGGCAACGGCACATGCAAGGCAGCGGCGGCTGGCCGGGGAATGAGCTGGAGCAGGTGCTCGGGGCGGCGCTGGGGCAGCCGGATGCCGGGGGCCGGATCCTGGAGGTGCTCGGGCGGAGCCACGTGTGGGTCCCCCTGCCCGCAGGCGGCGGCCCCGGGCAGGGCGGCGCCGAGGGCCTGACCCTCCCCACCATGGAGATCGGCGGCGCCGCGTACGTCCCCGTGTACAGCTCCGAGGCCCAGTTCCACGCCTGCGTCGGCCCCGGCATGGACTTCACCGTGGCCCCCGCCGTCGAGTTCGCCCGCGGCCTGCCCCCGCAGCTCGGCATCGCGCTCAACCCCGAGGGCGCCGTCGGCGTCCCGCTCCCGCCGCCCGCCGTCGCGGAGCTGTGCCGCACCGGCCGGACCCCCCTCGACGGCCCGGCCACGGGTGGCCGCGTGCGGCTCTACGAGCCCGACTGGCAGGACGACCCGGTGGACTTCCTGGCCGCCGCCGCCGAGGAGTTCCGCTCCACCGGCGTCGTGGTCGCCGCCCACCGCTGCCTCGCCAGCGTCGAGGGCGGGGAGCCGCAGCTGTTCATCGGCGTCCGCCTGCTGGGATGGGAGCCCGAGATGCGAAACGCCCCGATGGACGCCCTCGGCCGGGCCCTGACCCGCGTTCCGCCGCCGTGGCCCGTGCAGTTGATCCTCCTGGACGCCGCCGAGGACCCGGTCACGGACTGGATTCGTGAGCGCGTACGCCCCTTCTACCTCCCGTAGCGCCGCTTAAGCTGTTGGTACGTGTGGACGACGGGCGGACGAAGAGGGGTACCGGGTGAGTGCGTCAGGCACGGCCGCGGCCGGGCAGGTCGAGCACATGCTGCGCCAGGTGACTCCGGGGCGCTATGAGGGCTACGAGTCGCTTCTGCACGCCCTCTCCGAGGGCCGCCTGTGGATGCTCCTCTGGCAGGGGCAGCCGGGTTTGCCGGACGCCCAGTACGGCGGCATGGAGGTCGACGGCCTCGGGTACGCGCCCTGCGTGACCTCCCAGCAGGAACTGGCCGCCAGCGGCTGGAACCGCGGCTACGAGGTCGTCACCGGGCGGGACATCGCCCGCGCGCTCTACCCCGACCGCTGGGGCCTGTGGCTCAACCCGCACGCCCAGGGCGGCGGCCTCGGCGTCCCGTGGGCGGACCTGCGCCGCGTCGCGACCGGCCTGGACCGGATGCCGGCCGGCCCGCTGCGGCTCTCCGAGCCCGCCATCGAGCTCTCGCGGTTCTACGGGCTGCTGACCCAGCACGCCCACCGCACCCCGGCCGTACGGTCGCTGCGCCGCGCCTGGGTGCAGCCCGCGCTCGGGTCCCCGTACCTCGCGGTCGGGATCGACCTGTACGACGCCTCCGCGCCCGCGCTGGAATCCGTACGGGAGATGATGCGGCAGTCGGTCGGCGTGGTCCCCGAGGGCGTCCCGGTGTGCACGGTCGCCCTGGCGGACGAGCACGACCCCGTGGCGATGTGGCTGCGCGCGCAGACCCGCCCCTTCTACGACCGCGAGGGCCAGGCTCCCGCCTACTGACAGCCCTGAGCGGCACTTCACCGGCACTTCCCCAGCACATCCGCATACTGAGACATTCATTTCGAAGGCCGCACCGGACCCATCGGTGCGGCCTTCGGCATATCAGCCGAATCCACCTGAGAACCATGCCTGAAATGGCAGTTGGGCCGGATGTCCGTTCCGCGTCGAAGGGGCCCCGTTTCACCGCTCAACAGAGCACGCGGTTCGGATAACGGAAGGTGTAGGCGCAGATCACGGTTGCGCATCACATCACCGGCAGGTCTGGCGGGCGATTGAGAGGGCGTTGAAGACTCCCCCCACCGAAGGCCGGTCAATCCCGCAATCACCAGCTCTTCACGTGCACTTCAGGCGCATTTCGCGCCAATCGCACCATCAGCGACGCCGAAAGAACCAAAGCCGCCACAGCGGCGGGCATGGGCCGGCCACCGTCGGCCGAGAGGGGTCCCCACCACGATGACGGCACCACTGCACGACACCAGCGCGGCCGAGCCCGCGGCCGTGGCCGCCCCCGAAGTTCCGCAGAAGGCGATCGAGGGGCGCTCGCCGTGGCAGATCGCCTGGCTGCGCCTCAAGCGTGACAAGGTCGCCCTGGCCGGCGGTGTCGTCGTGCTGCTCCTGATCCTCGTCGCGATCTTCGCGCCGCTGATCGTCAAGGCCTTCGGCCACCCGCCGGAGGAGCTGCACGAGGACCTGCTGGACCCGCTGCTCGGCCTGCCGGCCGGCGACTGGGGCGGCATGAGCGGCGACTTCCTGCTGGGCGTCGAGCCGGTCAACGGCCGCGACGTCTTCAGCCGGATCGTCTACGGCGCCCGGATCTCGCTCCTGGTGGCCTTCCTGTCCGCCTTCGTCGCGGTCTCGCTGGGCACCTTCTTCGGCATCATCGCCGGCTACTTCGGAGGATGGATCGACGCGGCCATCAGCCGGGTCATGGACCTGCTGCTGGCCTTCCCGCAGCTGCTGTTCATCATCGCGCTGATCTCCGTCATCCCCAGCAAGCTGTGGGGCTTCGAGGGATCGGGCCTGCGCATCGCCGTACTGGTGCTGGTCATCGGCTTCTTCGGCTGGCCGTACATCGGCCGCATCGTCCGCGGCCAGACCCTGTCACTGCGCGAGCGCGAGTACGTCGAAGCCGCGCGCAGCCTCGGCGCGGGCCGCATGTACATCCTCTTCCGCGAACTGCTCCCGAACCTGGTGGCGCCCATCACCGTCTACTCGACGCTGATGATCCCCACCAACGTGCTGACCGAGGCCGCCCTGAGCTTCCTCGGAGTCGGCGTCAAGCCGCCCACGCCGTCCTGGGGAGAGACCCTCTCCACGGCCGTGCGGACCTACGAGGACGATCCGCTCTTCATGATCTTCCCCGGCGTAGCGATCTTCATCACCGTGCTGGCCTTCAACCTCTTCGGCGACGGCGTCCGTGACGCCCTCGACCCGAAGGGCTCCCGCTAGCCATCGCAGGGCACACCAGGAACCGGCTTCGAGCCGTAAGCACACCGGAACACCGGAACTACAACGGAGGGTTGCGAGCATCGTGACTACCCATCGCACGTCGAAGCGCAGGCTTGCCGCTGGCACGGCCGTCGTGCTCGCGGCCATGCTGACCGCGACCGCCTGTGGCGGCAACGACAAGAAGGACGAGAAGTCGAGCGCCTCGGCGGGCTTCAACGCCGGCATCGGCAAGATCGCCAACGCGTCGGACAAGAAGGGCGGCGAGCTCAAGTTCGTCGGCACCCAGGAAGCCGACTCGTGGGACCCGCAGCGCGGCTACTACGGCTTCATGTGGGACTTCGCCCGCTACTACACGCGTCAGCTGGTCAGCTACAAGGCGGCCCCGGGTGAGCAGAGCACCGACCTGGTGCCCGACCTCGCCACCGCCAAGGCCGAGATCAGCGATGGCGGCAAGACGTACAAGTACACCCTCAAGGACAACGTGACCTGGGAGGACGGCACGCCCGTCACCGCCCAGGACGTGAAGTACGGCATCGAGCGCACCTGGGCCCAGGACGTCATCTCCGGCGGCCCGGTCTACCTGATGCAGGTCCTCGACCCGAAGACCGAGTACCCGGGCCCGTACAAGGACACCGCCCCGGACAAGCTCGGCCTCAAGGCGATCGAGACCCCGGACGCGAAGACCATCATCTTCAAGCTCCCGGCGCCCAACGGCGACTTCGAGCAGATGCTGGCCATGCCGGCGGCGAGCCCGGTCAAGCAGGAGAAGGACACCGCGGCCAAGTACGGCCTGAAGCCCTTCTCCAACGGCCCGTACAAGATCGACTCGTACGAGCCCAACAAGTCCATGAAGCTCTCGCGCAACGAGAACTGGAAGCCCGAGTCGGACACCATCCGCAAGGCGCTCCCGGACTCCGTCTCGGTCACGTTCATGGCGAACGCGGACGACATGGACAAGCGCCTGATGAACGGCGAGTTCGACGTCGACATCAACGCGACCGGCATCGGCCAGGCCGCCCGCGCCACCGCGCTGAAGGACCACAAGGACAACCTGGACAACGGCCAGACCGGCTTCATCCGGTACGCCGTCATGCCGACGACCGTCGCCCCGTTCGACAATGTCGAGTGCCGCAAGGCCGTCATCTACGCGGCCGACCACAAGTCCCTGCAGACCGCCCGCGGCGGCCCGCAGGCCGGTGGCGACATCGCCCCCAACATGCTCCCGGCCGGCATCAAGGGCTCCGACCCCGCGTACGACCCGTACGAGGTCCTGAAGAACGACGGCAAGCCGAACCTCGAGAAGGCCAAGGCCGCCCTGAAGGCCTGTGGCAAGGAGAGCGGCTTCAAGACGACCATCGCGGTCCGCAACAACAAGCCGGTCGAGGTCGCCACGGCCGTCTCGCTGCAGAACTCCCTGAAGCAGGTCGGCATCGAGGTCGACGTCGACCAGTTCGACGGTGCCCAGACCTCCGGCATCATCGGTTCGCCGAAGGTGGTCAAGGAGAAGGGCTACGGCATCATCATCATGGGCTGGGGCGCCGACTTCCCGACCGGTCAGGGCTTCTCCCAGCCGCTGGTCGACGGCCGCTTCATCCTGCAGAGCGGTAACAACAACTTCTCCGAGCTGAACGACCCGGCGATCAACGCCCTGTTCGACCAGGCCATCGCGGAGACCGACCCGGCCAAGGCCGGCGACATCTACAAGCAGATGAACCAGAAGGTCTCCGAGGCCGCTGTCTACCTGCCCTTCGTCTACGACAAGACGATCACCTGGCGCAGCACCCGCCTGACGAACGCCTACACCTCCGACGCCTACAACGGCCGGTACGACTACGCGTCGCTCGGTGTCACCAAGTAGTAGTCCGTCAGACCAGGTTCAGATCCACTTTCCAGTGTTCCAGTGCCACACCCGCTAGGCACGAAGGGCAGGTGATGGCCGCGGTTACGGCTTGGGGGCGCTCTCCAGAAGGGGGCGCCCCCGGGCCGCAGCCAGGCCGAGCGCAGTGCTTGCATATCTCATCCGACGGTTCTTCGCCGTCATCGTCATGCTGTTGGTCATCTCGCTGGTGACCTTCGGAATCTTCTTCCTCTTCCCGAAGCTGATCGGGACGGATCCGGCGCTGTACTTCGTCGGGAAGCAGTCCGACCCCGCCGCGATCGAGGGCATCCGGCAGAAGATGGGTCTCGACGACCCGATCCTCGTCCAGTTCGGCAAGTTCGTCGTCGGTCTGGTGGCGGGTCGCAACTACGCCAACGGCTCCGACGTCACGCAATGCGCCGCGCCCTGCTTCGGCTATTCCTTCAAGACCGAGCAGGAGGTCTGGCCGCTGCTGCTCGACTGGCTCCCGGTCACCCTCTCGCTCGCCGCGGGCGCCGTCGTGCTCTGGGTCATCGGCGGTGTCGCCACCGGCGTCATCTCCGCCCTCAAGCGCGGTACGGTCCTCGACCGTTCGGCGATGGGCGTCGCCCTCGCCGGCGTCTCGCTCCCCATCTACTTCACGGGCATGCTCTTCATCGCCTTCTTCTCCGACCAGCTCGGCTGGTTCGGGCGGCCGGAGGCGACCTTCGCCGACGACCCGGGCAAGTGGTTCAACGGCATGATCCTGCCGTGGGTCTCGCTCGCCTTCCTCTACGCGGCGATGTACGCGCGGCTCACCCGCGCGACCATGCTCGAAGTCCTCAACGAGGACTACATCCGCACGGCCCGCGCCAAGGGCCTGACGGAACCGGTCGTCATCGGCAAGCACGCGATGCGCTCGACGATGACGCCGATCCTGACCGTGCTGGGCCTGGACCTCGGCGCCCTGATGGGCGGCGCGGTGCTGACCGAGTCCACCTTCTCGCTGCACGGCCTCGGCTACAGCGCGGTCCGCGCCATCAGCGACCACGACCTGCCGGTCATCCTGGGCATCACCCTGATCTCGGCCTTCTTCGTCGTCGCCGCGAACCTCATCGTTGACCTCATGTACGCGGTGATCGACCCCCGAGTGAGGCTGTCATGACCGATCTCACCAAGACCGGCACGACGGGAGCTCTCAACGAGCCCGTCGACGGTACGGAGCCCTCCACGGCCTTCCTGGAGGTCCGCGACCTCAAGGTGCACTTCCCGACCGAGGACGGACTGGTCAAGTCGGTCGACGGGCTCTCCTTCACGCTGGAGAAGGGCAAGACCCTCGGCATCGTGGGCGAGTCCGGCTCCGGCAAGTCGGTGACCTCGCTGGGCATCATGGGCCTGCACCGCGTCGGCCAGTACGGGCGCCAGCGGGCCAGGATCTCCGGCGAGATCTGGCTGAACGGCAAGGAGCTGCTCTCCGCCGACGAGGACGAGGTGCGCAGGCTGCGCGGCCGGGAGATCGCGATGATCTTCCAGGACCCGCTGTCCGCGATGCACCCGTACTTCACCGTCGGCAAGCAGATCGCCGAGGCCTACCGGGTCCACAACAAGGTCGACAAGAAGGCCGCGCGCACGCGGGCGATCGAGCTCCTCGACCGCGTCGGGATCCCCGAGCCGCACAAGCGGGTCGACAGCTACCCGCACGAGTTCTCCGGCGGCATGCGCCAGCGCGCGATGATCGCGATGGCGCTGGTCAACAACCCCGAACTGCTCATCGCGGACGAGCCGACGACCGCCCTGGACGTCACCGTCCAGGCCCAGATCCTCGACCTGATCCGGGACCTCCAGCAGGAGTTCGGCTCCGCCGTCATCATGATCACGCACGACCTCGGCGTCGTCGCCGAGATGGCCGACGAACTCCTCGTGATGTACGGCGGCCGGTGCGTCGAGCGGGGCACCGCCGAGAAGGTCTTCTACGAGCCCCGGCACCCCTACACCTGGGGCCTGCTGGGCTCGATGCCGCGCATCGACCGCGACCAGACCGAGCGCCTCATCCCGGTCAAGGGCTCGCCGCCCAGCCTCATCAACATCCCCAGCGGCTGTGCGTTCAACCCGCGGTGCCCGTACGCCGACGTACCCAAGGGCAATGTGACCCGTACGGTACGGCCGGAGCTCACGGAGGACGGCAGCCGCCACTGGTCCGCCTGCCACATGTCGCAGGAGGAGCGGACCCGGATCTGGACCGAAGAGATTGCGCCGAAGCTGTGACCGACACGCCTGAGACCAAGAAGACGGAAGCGGCCGTCATCCCCGCGCAGGCCACGGACTCCCCGGAGCCCGACCTGCTGCTCAAGGTGACGGGCCTGACGAAGCACTTCCCGATCACCAAGGGGCTGCTGCGGCGCCAGGCGGGCGCGGTCAAGGCCGTCGACGGCATCGACTTCGACGTCCGGCGCGGCGAGACCCTCGGCATCGTCGGCGAGTCCGGCTGCGGGAAGTCGACCATGGGCCGGCTGATCACGCGGCTCCTCGAACCGACGGGCGGAACCGTCGAGTTCGAGGGCAAGGACATCACGCACCTCGGCGTCGCCGGGATGCGGCCGATGCGCCGCGACATCCAGATGATCTTCCAGGACCCGTACGGCTCGCTGAACCCGCGCCACACGGTCGGCACGATCGTCAGCGCGCCGTTCAAACTGCAGGGCGTGGAGCCGGAAGGCGGCCTCAAGGCGGAGGTCCAGCGTCTCCTCTCCCTGGTGGGCCTCAACCCGGAGCACTACAACCGCTACCCGCACGAGTTCTCGGGCGGCCAGCGCCAGCGCATCGGCATCGCGCGGGCCCTGGCGCTGAAGCCGAAGCTGGTGGTGGCCGACGAGCCCGTCTCGGCCCTGGACGTCTCCATCCAGGCCCAGGTCGTCAACCTGCTGGACGACCTCCAAGAGGAGCTCGGCCTCACGTACGTGATCATCGCGCACGACCTGTCGGTCATCCGGCACGTGTCGGACCGCATCGCGGTGATGTACCTCGGCAAGATCGTCGAGCTGGCCGACAACAAGTCGCTGTACACGGCGCCGATGCACCCGTACACGACGGCCCTGATGTCGGCCGTGCCGGTCCCGGACCCGCGCCGGCGCGGCGCCAAGAGCGGCCGCATCCTGCTCAAGGGCGACGTGCCGTCCCCGATCTCGCCGCCCAGCGGCTGCCGGTTCCACACGCGGTGCTGGAAGGCGACGCAGGTCTGCACGACACAGGAACCGCCGCTGCTGGCGCTCAAGACGGGCCACCAGGTGGCCTGCCACCACCCGGAGAACGCCCCCGACCAAGCCCCGGGCGACACGCCCCTGCCGGGCGCGGCGGACGCGGTGGCCACGGTTTCGGAGTAGCGGCCGAAACGCCGACGGGGCCGGGCCTGCCGCACAACGGCACGAGGCCGGGCCCCGTCGGCACATCCAGCCCCAGCCGGCGCAACTCCAGCCTCGTCGGGGGCAACTTCAGCCTCGCCGGCGTTTGAGGCGCGGGGGTCCGGGGCGGAGCCCCAGGGGCCGGGCGCAGCCCGGTCCTCCGGCGAAGCCGCGCCCGACGCGGCCCGGCACGGCCCCGACGTCGGGCGGGCCCGCCACCGGGGGCGACAATGAGCCGGTGCTCCACGATCTCTTCCCGCCCGGGATCCAGCATGCCCTGGACCTCGCCGGCATCTTCGTCTTCGCCACCGCAGGCGCCCTCCTCGCCGTCCGCAAGAACTTCGACGTCTTCGGCATCGTCGTCCTCGCCCTCGTCACGGCCCTCGGCGGCGGCCTCTTCCGCGACCTCGTCATCGGCGCGGTCCCGCCCGCCGCCTTCGGCGAGCTCAGCTTCTTCGTCACGCCGCTGATCGCCGCCGCGCTCGTCTTCTTCCTGCACCCCGAGGTCCAGCGCATCAACCGCGCGATCAACGTCTTCGACGCGGCCGGCCTCGGCCTGTTCTGCGTGACGGGCACGACCAAGGCGTACGAGTACGGCCTCGGCCTCACCGCCTCCGCCGCGCTCGGCCTGGCCACCGCCGTCGGCGGCGGCGTCCTGCGCGACGTGCTGGTCAACGAGGTGCCGTCCCTCCTCCGCGACCGCGAGATGTACGCCGTCCCCGCCGCCGTCGGCGCGTCGATGGTCGCCGTGTTCATCAGCCTCGACGCCCTCAACGCCATCACCACCGGCCTCGCGATCGTCACCACCTTCGTGCTGCGCCTGCTCGCCATGCGCTACCACTGGCGGGCTCCGCTGGCCTGGAACCGACGCTCATCGGTGGCCGAAGAGCCGTAAAAAAAGCTACCGCTTAGTAGCAAGCGGGTGTACCGTCGTTTACATGTCACACGCAGCTGCCCAGGCATCCATCGGCGACAGCGAGTTCGACCGCGACACCACCATCACCGCGCGCGCGGGCGAGCCCGGGGTGTACGACGCGGAACTCTCCGCAGGGTGGACGATCATCACCGCCGTCAACGGCGGCTACCTGCTGGCCCTGGTCGGCAGGGCCCTGTCGGCGGCCCTGCCGCACCCGGATCCCTTCTCGGTGTCGGCCCACTACCTGACCTCCTCGGTGCCCGGCCCCGCCGTGATCCGCACGCAGGTCGCCCGCGTCGGCCGCACCCTCTCCACCGGCCAGGCCTCGCTGTTCCAGTACGACGAGAGCGGCGCCGAGGTCGAGCGCATCCGCGTCCTCGCCTCGTTCGGCGACCTCTCCTCGCTCCCGGACGACGTCCGCACCACGGCCCTGCCGCCCGTCATGCCCGCCTACGAGGACTGTCTCGGCCCCGAGGCCGGCCCGGCGCCGATCCCCGGCAGCTCCGCGATCGTCGACCGGCTCCGGCTGCGACTGGACCCCGCGACCGCGGGCTGGGCCGTCGGCGCACCCTCGGGCAAGGGCGAGATGCGGGCCTGGTTCGAGCTGGCGGACGGCCGCGATGCCGACCCGCTCTCCATGCTCCTCGCGGTGGACGCCCTCCCGCCGACCTCTTTCGACCTCGGCCTGCTGGGCTGGACCCCGACGGTGGAACTCACCACCCACATCCGCCGCCGCCCCGCCCCGGGCCCCCTCCGCATCTCGATCACCACCCGCAACCTGGCCGGCGGCTTCCTGGAGGAGGACGCCGAAGTCTGGGACGCGGCCAACCACCTGGTAGCCCAGTCCCGCCAACTGGCGCGGGCTCCGCGTGCGGCTTCCTGACGCGCCAGGCATTTCCAGCCTCGCCGGCGTTTGAGGCGCGGGGTCTGGGGTGGAGCCCCAGGGGCCCGGGCGGAGCCCGGGTCCGGGTCCGGGCGCAGCCCGGGTGGGGGTCCCCCCGGACGAAGTCTGGGGGAGGCGGAAGGGCGGGTAGGGGACCAGCCCCGCAGGGCCCGCCCCAGCCCGCCGCCCGGCCTCCGCACCCCCGAGGAACGGAAGGGCGTCGGACGGCCCCCGCGGGGCCTCGTAGAATCGGGGGATCATGGCCTACCTCGACCACGCCGCCACCACCCCGATGCTCCCGGAGGCCGCCGCGGCGATGACCGCGCAGTTCGCCGCCACGGGAAACGCATCCTCCCTCCACGCCGCCGGCCGCCGCGCCCGCCGTACCGTCGAGGAGGCCCGAGAGGCCTTCGCCGAGGCGATCGGGGCCCGCCCGAGCGAGGTGGTCTTCACCGCCGGCGGCACGGAGGCCGACAACCTCGCCGTGAAGGGCCTCTACTGGGCCCGCCGCGACGCCGACCCCGCCGGCACCCGCACCGGCACCCGCACCCGCGTCCTCGCCAGCCCCGTCGAGCACCACGCCGTCCTCGACGCGGTCCACTGGCTCGCCGAGCACGAGGGTGCCCAGGTCGAGTACCTGCCCGTGGACCGGTACGGCCGCGTGCACCCCGAAGCCTTCCGCGAGGCCGTCGAGCGCAACCCCGACGACATCGCGCTCGCCACCGTCATGTGGGCCAACAACGAGATCGGCACCGTCATGCCGGTCCGCGAGCTGGCCGCCATCGCCGCCGAGCACGGGATCCCGCTGCACTCCGACGCCGTCCAGGCCTTCGGCCAGCTCGACGTCGGCTTCGCCGACAGCGGCCTCGCCGCCATGACGGTCAGCGGCCACAAGGTCGGCGGCCCGTACGGCATCGGCGCCCTGCTGCTGGGCCGCGACCAGAGCCCCGTACCCGTCCTGCACGGCGGCGGCCAGGAGCGGCACGTCCGCTCCGGAACCCTCGACGTCCCGGCCATCGCCGCCTTCGCCGTGGCCGCCACCCTCGCCGCCGAGCGGCGCGAGCGGTTCGCCACCGAGATCGGCGCGCTGCGCGACGAGCTGGTCGCGGCCGTCCGCGCGGTCGTGCCCGACGCCGTCCTCGGGGGAGACCCCGTCGACCGGCTCCCGGCCAACGCCCACTTCAGCTTCCCCGGCTGCGAGGGCGACTCCCTGCTCCTCCTGCTCGACGCCCAGGGCATCGAGTGCTCCACCGGCTCCGCCTGCACGGCCGGCGTGGCCCAGCCGAGCCACGTCCTGCTGGCCGTCGGCACCGACCCGAAGCTGGCCCGCGGCACACTCCGCTTCTCCCTCGGCCACACCTCCACCAAGGAGGACGTCGCGGCCCTGGCCGCGGCCATCGGCCCCGCGGTGGAACGGGCCCGCACGGCAGGCCTCAGCTAGCGGCGGCCCGAGCCTCGCCGACCAGGCGGATGTACCGGTCCCAGTCCCAGTGGCGGCCGGGATCCGTGTGGTCGGCGCCCGGCACCTCCGAATGCCCGAGGATGTGCTTGCGGTCCACGGGTATGCCGTACCTCCGGCAGACGTCCGCGGCCAACCGGGCCGACGCCTCGTACATCGCGTCCGTGAAGTCCCGCGGCCGGTCCACGAAGCCCACGTGCTCGATGCCGACGCTGCGCTCGTTCATCGAGCGGTTGCCCGAGTGGAAGGCCACATCCAGCTCGCGCACCATCTGCTCTATGTGGCCGTCCTGGCGGACTATGTAGTGCGCCGACGCCTTGTGCCAGGGGTTCCTGAAGGCGTCCACCGAGGACTCGAAGCCGCCCTGCGTCACATGGATCACGATCCGGTCCACCCGGTAGTCGTCCGGCCGGTCCGCCAGCCGCCAGTTCGCCGGCGAGGCCGCCGTCCAGCTCGCGCCCGCGTGGTCGAGGTCGCCCTCCTTACGAGGCTTGGCCACCCCCGGCACCAGCCACCAGGCCCGGCGGATCTCGTCCCGGCCGGCGATCGCCGCCACCGTGAAGATCCCGAGCCCGCCGAAGAGCACGGCCCTGCGGGTCTTCCCCGGCCTGCCCGCCGGTTTCCCTCCCGCCGGCTTCTTCGCCTTGTTCCCCTTGGTCACCATGTGATCCACCCCCCACAGCCGATAACGCGCTGTGACCCCGCGCGGTTCCCCGTACTCTGGACGGTGCTATGACTGAGAACCTGCCGCGCACCGCCCGCCCCCTCCGCGTCCTGGCCGCCATGTCCGGCGGCGTGGACTCCGCCGTCGCCGCCGCCCGCGCGGTCGAAGCCGGGCACGACGTGACCGGCGTCCACCTCGCGCTCTCCGCGAACCCGCAGTCCTTCCGGACCGGCGCCCGCGGCTGCTGCACCATCGAGGACTCCCGCGACGCCCGCCGCGCCGCCGACGTCATCGGCATCCCCTTCTACGTCTGGGACCTCGCCGAGCGCTTCCGCGAGGACGTGGTCGAGGACTTCATCTCCGAGTACGAGGCCGGGCGCACCCCGAACCCCTGCCTGCGCTGCAACGAGAAGATCAAGTTCGCGGCGCTGCTCGACAAGGCCCTCGCCCTCGGCTTCGACGCCGTCTGCACCGGCCACTACGCCACCGTCGTCCTGAACGAGGACGGCACCCGCGAGCTGCACCGCGCCTCGGACATGGCCAAGGACCAGTCGTACGTCCTCGGCGTCCTCGACGAGAAGCAGCTCGCCCACGCCCTCTTCCCGCTGGGCGACACCCTCACCACCAAGGACGAGATCCGCGCCGAGGCCGAGGAGCGCGGCCTGGCCGTGGCGAAGAAGCCCGACAGCCACGACATCTGCTTCATCGCCGACGGCGACACCCAGGGCTTCCTCGCGAACCGCCTGGGCAAGGCCGAGGGCGACATCGTCGACGAGGCGACCGGCGAGAAGGTCGGCACCCACGAGGGCGCCTTCGGCTTTACCATCGGCCAGCGCAAGGGCCTGCGCATCGGCCACCCCGCCGCCGACGGCAAGCCGCGCTACGTCCTCGACATCTCCCCGGTGAACAACACCGTCACCGTCGGCCCCGTCGAGGCCCTCGACGTGACCGCCCTCACCGCGATCCGCCCCCGCTGGTGCGGCTCCACCGCGGCCGCCCCGGGCACCTACACCGCCCAGCTGCGCGCCCACGGCGGCGAGACCGAGGTCTTCGCCGAGCTGGTCGACGGCGAGCTGCGCGTCTCCTTCACCGAGCCGGTGCGCGGCGTGGCCCCCGGCCAGGCGATCGTGCTCTACGACGGCACCCGCGTGGTCGGCTCCGCCACCATCGCGACGACCACCCGGGCCGCGGCCGCCGCCGTGTAGCAAGGGTCAGGCCACCGTCAGGACGATCTTGCCGGTGGTGCGGCCCCGCTCGCCGATCTCGTGGGCCTTCGCGGCCTGCGCCAGCGGCAGCACCGTGTCGATCAGCGGCTTCAGCAGGCCCTGGTCGGCCAGGGCCGCGATCTCCCGCAGGCCGCCGAGGTCCGGTTCCACGAGGACCCAGGCGGCGTGCACGCCCGCCGTGTCGGCCGGGATGCCGTCCGGGCCCGGCAGGGTCACCAGGTGTCCGCCGGGCCCCAGCACCTTCAGCGAGCGCCGCGTGTAGTCCCCGCCGATCGCGTCGATCACGACATCCACGTCGGCGACCGCCTCCTCGAAGTCCGTGGTGCGGTAGTCGATCACCTCGTCCGCGCCGAGGTCGCGCAGCAGGGCGTGCTTGCCCGCGCTCGCGGTGCCGATCACGTACGCGCCGCGGGCCTTGGCGATCTGCACGGCCAGGTGGCCGACCCCGCCGGCCGCCGCGTGCACCAGCACCCGCTGCCCGGCCGACACCCCGGCGGTGTCCACCAAGGCCTGCCAGGCGGTGAGGGCCGCCAGCGGCAGCGCCGCCGCCTGTACGTGGTCGAGCGAGGCGGGCTTGGGGGCGAAGTGCCGCGCGGGGGCCGTCACGTACTCCGCGTACGCACCGGCCTGCTCGGGGAAGCGGGGCATCCCGTAGACCTCGTCGCCCGCCCGGTACAGCGTCACGCCCGGTCCGACGGCCTCCACGGTGCCCGACACGTCCCAGCCGACCATCGGGACCGGCCCCCAGGGGATCAGGGCGCCGCTCTCGCGGGTCTTCCAGTCCACCGGGTTCACCCCGGCCGCGTGGACCCGTACCAGGATCTCGCCCATGCCGGGCTCCGGACGGTCCAGCTCGGTCTCGGTCAGTACCTCGGGCCCGCCCCACTGGCTGACGACGATGGCGCGCATGGTGTTTCTCCTCAGATCGGTGCTGCTGTTCCGGAAACCAGCTTCGGCGCCTGGGGGAGGCCATGGTATTGGCCGTACGGCCACCATGTGACAGGATCTGGCCATGCACAGGATCGCCGTACTCGCTCTCGAAGGCGTCCCCCCGTTCGAGCTCGGAATCCCCTCCCGGGTCTTCGGCAACGCCCTCGACGAGGCCGGGAAGCCGCTCTACGAGCTGACCGTCTGCACCGCCGACGGACAGCCCGTGACCAGCGACGCGGGCTTCACGGTCGGTGTCGCGGCAGGCCCCGAAGCCCTCGCCGCGGCCGACACCGTGATCATCACGCCCACGCACTCCATGGACGAGCTCGCGCAGGGCGCGTCCCTGCCGCAGGCGCTGGTGGACGCCCTGGCGGCGATCCGGCCCGGCACCCGCCTGGTCTCCCTGTGCACCGGCTCGTACGTCCTCGCCGCCGCCGGGCTGCTCGACGGCCGGGTCGCCACCACGCACTGGCTGCACGCGCCCGAGTTCCAGCGCGGCTTCCCGCGCGTGCGGCTCGACGAGGAGGTGCTCTTCGTCGACGACGGCGACATCCTCACCTCCGCGGGCGTGGCCGCCGGCGTCGACCTCTGCCTCTACATGATCCGCCAGGACCACGGCACGGCCGTGGCCAACCGCGCCGCCCGGCTGTGCGTGGTCCCGCCGTGGCGCGACGGCGGCCAGGCCCAGTACATCGACCGCCCGGTCCCCGAGCCCACCGTGGCCACGACCACCGCCACCCGCGCGTGGGCCCTGGAACGCCTCGCCGAACCGGTCACCCTCGCCGAGCTCGCCGCCCACGCCCGGATGAGCCTGCGCACCTTCACCCGCCGCTTCCGCGACGAGGTCGGCATGACGCCGGTGCAGTGGCTCACCGTCCAACGCCTCGAAGTGGCCCGCCACTTGCTGGAGTCCAGCGACCTGCCGGTCGACCTGGTCGCCCACCGGGCCGGCTTCGGCTCGGCCAACTCCCTGCGCCAGCACATGCGTTCCGCCCTCGGCATCTCTCCGATCGCCTACCGGCGCACCTTCCAGCCCGCGTCGGCATGACCTCTCGGGTAATCGCCGCCGTGGCCGCCCGCTGACAGGATCGGATCAACGGCCCGGACCGACGGGCCGGCCGACAGGGGAGCAGACCATGACCGCCTATGCCATCGCCCACCTACGCCCCGAGACCATGAACGAGGAGATCTTCGAGTACATCGAGCGGATCCAGTCGACCATGGACCCCTTCGAAGGCCGCTTCCTCGTGCACGGCAAGGAGGTCGAGGTCCTGGAGGGCCCCTTCCCCGGCACCGTCGTCGTGATCGGCTTCCCGGACATCGAGCGCGCCCGCGCCTGGTACGCCTCGCCCGCCTACCAGGCCATCCTCCCGCTGCGCACCGACCACATAGCGGGCGAGGCCGTCCTGGTCGAGGGCGTTCCCGCCGACTACGACGCCGCGAAGAGGGCCGGCCGGCTGCGCGAAGCCGCCGGTCTTTGACCTCTGGGGCGACGGCGCCCGCAGGGGTGCGAGCATGGGCGGTATGGCTACTCACCTGATCACCGGTGCCGGGTCCGGCATCGGCGCCGCCGTTGCCGGCCGGCTGCACGCCCGCGGCGACGACCTCGTCCTTCTCGCCCGTGACGCCGGCCGCGCCAAGCAGCTCGTCGACCGTTACCCCGGCGCGCGGGCGCTCGTGGGCGACCTCGCCGATCCCGACCGGCTGTCGTGGGCCTTCTCCAAGCAGGCCGTCCCCGAGCGCATCGACTCCCTGCTGCACATCGCCGGCATCGTGGACCTCGGACCCGTCGGGGAGCTGCGGCCCAAGACCTGGCACCAGCAGCTCAACGTGAACCTGATCGCCCCCGCCGAGGTCACCCGGCTGCTGCTGCCCACCCTGCGGGCCTCGCACGCGACCGTCGTCTTCGTGAACTCCGGCGCCGGACTCCACGCCCACGCCGACTGGAGCGCCTACGCCGCCTCCAAGCACGGGCTCAAGGCCCTCGCCGACTCCCTGCGGGAGGAGGAGAAGGGCAACGGGATCAGGGTCACCTCCGTGTACCCCGGGCGCACCGCCAGCCCCATGCAGGCCAAGGTGCACTCGCAGGAGGGCAAGGAGTACGACCCCGCCGCCTGGATCGACCCCGAGTCCGTCGCGACGACGATCGTCATGGCCGTCGACCTGCCCCGCGACGCCGAGGTCAACGACCTGAGCGTCAGGCCCGGCCGATGACCGCGAGCGCCACCGGCATCGGCTCGCTGCCCGGCGGCGACGCCCGCGAGGCCGCCAAGACCGTCACCGGTTCCTTCGAGGAGTTCCCCTACCTCGCCGAGCTGCCCGCCCGCGGCCCCGGCGCGGACATGATCGGCCGCTCCCTCGGGCTGCTCGTCGACATGTACGCGCACGTCGAGCCCAGCGGATGGCGGGTGAGCGACCGCCCGGGGCGGGACAGCAAGCGCGCCCGGTCCTGGCTCGGCGAGGACCTCGACGCCCTGGAGGAGTTCACCCAGGGGTACGCCGGCAAGCTCAAGGTCCAGGCCGTCGGGCCGTGGACCCTGGCCGCCGCCCTCGAACTGCACGGCGGCGAGGCCATGCTCCAGGACGCGGGTGCCTGCCGCGACCTGGCCGGATCGCTCGCCGAGGGGCTGCGCGAGCACCTGGCCGACGTACGCAAGCGGATCCCCGGCGCCGAGATCGTGCTCCAGTTCGACGAGCCCTCGCTCACCGCCGTGCTGCTCGGGCGGGTGCGGTCCGCCAGCGGCTACCGGACGTACCGGGCCGTGGACCGGCAGGTCGTCGAGGGGACCCTGCGCGAGCTGTTCGCCGTCCACGACGGCGACGTGATCGTGCACTCCTGCGCGCCCGAGGTTCCCTTCGGCCTGCTGCGCCGGGCCGGCGCCACGGGCGTGTCGTTCGATTTCTCCCTGCTCACCGAGCGCGAGGATGACGCCATCGGGGAGGCCGTCGAAGGCGGGACGAAACTCTTCGCCGGAGTGGTGCCGGGCACCGACGGCCCGTTGTCAGACCCTGCCGGTAGCGTCATGGGTGTCAGGAAGCTTTGGCGCAGGCTGGGGCTGGCCCCGGGGACTCTGGCGGAGTCCGTCGTGGTCACCCCGACGTGCGGTCTGGCGGGCGCTTCACCCGCCTACGCCCGCGCGGTGCAGGCGCATTGCGTCAGGGCGGCGAGGTCGCTCGCCGACAACCCTGAGTGACGGTCGAGACGGGGCACGGGAGGACACGGCATGGCAGCCGAACAGCAGGACACGGCAGTACCGACGGCGGTGCGTGAGCAGCACGCGCTGCTGGCCGAGCAGGTCGAGGAGCACCGCTTCCGGTACTACGTGAACGACCAGCCGGTCGTCAGCGACGCCGAGTTCGACAAGCTGCTGCGCTCGCTGGAGGCGCTGGAGGAGCAGTACCCGGAGCTGCGCACGCCCGACTCGCCCACCCAGAAGGTCGCCGGGGCGTACGAGACGGACTTCGCCTCCGTCGAGCACCGCGAGCGGATGCTCTCCCTCGACAACGCCTTCGACGACGAGGAACTGGCCGCCTGGGCCGAGCGGGTGGCCCGGGACACCGGCACCTCCGACTACCACTACCTGTGCGAGCTGAAGGTGGACGGCCTCGCCGTCAACCTCACCTACGAGAACGGCCGCCTCACCCGCGCCGCCACCCGCGGCGACGGCCGCACCGGCGAGGACATCACGCCCAATGTCCGCACCATCGCCGAGATCCCGGACCGGCTCAAGGGCGACCGGGTCCCGGCCGTCGTCGAGATCCGCGGCGAGGTCTACTTCCCGATGGAGAAGTTCGAGGAGCTCAACGCCCGGCTCGTCGAGGCCGAGGGCAAGCCCTTCGCCAACCCGCGCAACGCCGCCGCCGGTTCGCTGCGCCAGAAGGACCCGAAGGTCACCGCCACCCGGCCGCTGCACATGGTGGTGCACGGCATCGGCGCCCGCGAGGGCTTCGAGATCGAGCACCAGTCGCAGGCGTACGAACTCCTGCGCGAGTGGGGCCTGCCCACGGCCCAGCACAACAAGGTGGTCTCCTCGCTCGCCGAGGTGCGGGAGTTCATCTCCTACTTCGGCGAGAACCGGCACTCCGTGGAGCACGAGATCGACGGCGTGGTCGTCAAGCTCGACGAGATCGCCCTTCAGGGCCGCCTCGGCTCCACCGCCCGCGCCCCGCGCTGGGCCATCGCCTGGAAGTACGCCCCCGAAGAGGTCAACACCAAGCTGATCGACATCAAGGTCGGCGTCGGCCGCACCGGGCGCGTGACCCCGTACGCGCAGGTCGAGCCGGTGACGGTGGCGGGCTCCGAGGTCGAGTTCGCGACCCTGCACAACCAGGAGGTCGTCAAGGCCAAGGGCGTGCTCATCGGGGACACCGTCGTGCTGCGCAAGGCGGGCGACGTCATCCCCGAGATCCTCGGCCCGGTGGTGGACCTGCGGGACGGCAGCGAGCGGGAGTTCGTCATGCCGGCCGTCTGCCCCGAGTGCGGGACGGAGCTGCGCCCGATGAAGGAGGGGGACATCGACGTCCGGTGCCCCAACGGGCAGACCTGTCCGGCCCAGCTGCGCGAGCGGCTCTTCTACCTCGGCGGCCGCCAGAGCCTGGACATCGAGAACTTCGGCATGGTCGCGGCGGCCGCGCTCACCGCCCCGCTGGAGCCGGCGCAGCCGCCGCTGCTCGACGAGGGCGACCTCTTCGGCCTCACCATCGAGCAGCTGCTGCCCATCAAGGCGTACGTCCTGGACCAGGACAGCGGCCTGCCCAAGCGGGATCCGAAGACGGGCGAGGCGAAGATCGTCACGGTCTTCGCCAACCAGAAGGGCGAGCCGAAGAAGAACGCCCTGGCCATGCTGGAGAACATCGCCGCCGCCAAGGACCGCCCGCTCGCCCGCATCATCAACGGCCTGTCGATCCGTCATGTCGGCCCGGTCGCCGCGGAGGCGCTCGCCCGCGAGTTCCGATCGATCGAGCGCATCGAGCAGGCCACGGAGGAGGAGCTGACCGCCACCGACGGCGTGGGCGCCATCATCGCGGCCTCCCTCAAGGAGTGGTTCGCCGTCGACTGGCACCAGGAGATCCTGCGCAAGTGGCGGGAGGCCGGGGTCCGGATGGAGGAGGAAGGTTCCGCCGCGGAGGAGGGGCCGCGCCCGCTGGAGGGGCTGACCGTCGTCGTCACCGGCACTTTGCAGAGCCACACCCGGGACGGGGCGAAGGAGGCACTGCAGAGCCGCGGGGCCAAGGTCACCGGCTCCGTGTCGAAGAAGACCTCCTTCGTCGTGGTCGGCGACAACCCGGGCTCGAAGTACGACAAGGCCGTGCAGCTGAAGCTCTCCATCCTCGACGACGCCGGATTCGACGTCCTGCTGGAGCAGGGCCCGGACGCGGCGCGGGAAGTCGCGCTCCCGGTGGACGGCGACGGCGAAGCGCAGTAGGACACCGGAAGGCAATCGCCTCGGGGGAGTAGCGAAGGCGAACGGATGCGTGGCGTGCGGCCGTACGGGCGGGCGCACGCCAGGCGCGTCGACCGGTGGTAAACGGCCGGTACAAGCCTGGTCGCAGGGCGGTGACCTGTCGGATCATCGGATGGGTGACCGGGGGGTCCTGGTCCAAACTCACCCGTTCGGCGGATACCGTACTGATGAGGATGGCTGGGTCGCATTCGGGCAACCACCGCCGACCGCTGCCCCTGGGAGCCTCCCGCGTCCTACTGTTGAGGGGTGCGCCTGTCGTGCACGGCTGCCGGACGCGATTCCAGCCGTGATGGCATGACGTCAGGGCCATTGCGTGACATCGGCATCGCCGGCTGTGAGAGGGACGGGCATGAAACCCACCGAAAGCGCCGACCCGTCACCTGAATTCGGCGGGGAACTCCCGTCCATGCGGGCGGGCCGGCTCGGTGTCCTGGGGTCCAGGACGCCGGAGACCCGACCGCTCGACGTCGGTACGGGCGGACCCGGGCTGCGCAACGTGCTGGCGCTCGTCATCGTGGGCCTCTCCGTCGTGGTGCTCGCGGCCGGCGTGGTGTCCGCACTGACCGGCCGTCATGCGCTGTTCCCCGGCGGCTCGGTGGGCTGGGCACTGGCCCTGCTCACCGGCATCATCGTCGGCCACCTCGTCGCGCTGGGCCGCGACCGCTGGTGGGGCGGCACCGGATCGGGCGCCGCCCTCACCCTCGGCGTGCTCATCCTCTACGGGTGGGTGCCCGCGGGACTCGTCTCCCTGGCGGTGGTCTCCCTCGTCGGGGCCGCGCGCCGGCACCGCTGGCGGCAGGGGCTCCTGCACGGCTCCGTGGACGTCCTCGGCATCGGCGCGGGAGCCCTGGTACTGGCCGCCTTCGGCGAGGCGCCGTCCGTCGAGACCCCCTGGAAGCCCACCACCTGGGGCCTGGACGCGGTCCCCGAGGTCATCCTCGTCGCCGTCGCCTACCTGCTCGTCACCCGCGTCCTGCTGTGGGTCGCACTGGCCCCGCGCGGCGGCGGGCTGCCCACCGTCGCCCGTACGGCCCTGCTCCGCCAGGCCCTGGTGGCCGTCGCGCTGCTCGGCATCGCCCCGCTGATCTGCGCCGTCGCCGTCACGCAGCCGGTGCTGCTGCCGCTGTTCGCCGTGCCGCTGATCGCCCTGGACTCCACGCTGTGGATCGCCCGGGCGCGCGCCGAGGAACAGCTGCGCGACCCCCTGACCGGACTGCCGAACCGCCAGTGGCTGCTGGAGCGGGCCTGGTCCGCCCTGGACGAGGCTGAACGTTTGGGCACCCGGGCAGCTCTTGTGTTGATCGACCTGGACCGCTTCCGCGCCGTCAACGACACCCTGGGCCACCTGGCGGGCGACCGCCTCCTCCTGCAGATCGCCGAGCGGCTGCGCCAGGCCCTGCCTCCGGACGCCGAGGCGGCCCGGCTCGGCGGCGACGAGTTCGCCGTCCTGCTGCCCGTCGCCGACTCCACCACCAGCGCCCAGCGGATCGCCCGCCACCTGGTCGCGGAGCTCAGCTCCCCGCTCGACCTGGACGGCCTCACGCTCGTCCTGGAGGCCAGCGCCGGGCTCGCCGTCTTCCCCGACCACGCGCTGGACGCGGAGGGGCTGCTGCGGCGGGCCGACGTCGCGATGTACCAGGCCAAGCGCGACCGCACCGGGGTCGAGGTCTACGAGTCCAAGCGGGACAGCAACACCCCCGACCGGCTCGGCCTCCTCGGCGACCTCCGCCGGGCCCTCGACGCGGGCGAGGTGGAACTGCACTACCAGCCGAAGGTCCGCTTCGACGGGCAGGTGGCGGGGCTCGAAGCCCTGGTCCGCTGGGTCCATCCGGAGCGCGGCCGGGTCTCTCCCGACGAGTTCATCGCGATCGCCGAGACCTCCGGGCTGATGCCGCACCTGACGGAGTACGTGCTGGAGACCGCCCTCGCCCAGGTGGCGCGGTGGCGGGCGCAGGGCCTGAAGGTGCCGGTCGCCGTGAACGTCTCACCGCGCGACGTCCACACCCCCGGCTTCGCGGGAGCGGTGGCCGCCCGGCTGGCCCGGCACGGGGTCCCGGCGAGCGGGCTCCAGCTGGAGATAACGGAACACGTGCTGCTGGAGGACCCCCAGCGGGCCGCCGACACCATGGCGGGCCTGACGGGCCACGGAGTGAAGATGTCGCTGGACGACTTCGGCACGGGCTACTCCTCCCTGGTCCACCTGCGGCGGCTGCCGGTCAGCGAGCTGAAGATCGACCGGTCGTTCGTGGGCCGGCTGGCGGTGGACGCGCAGGACGCGGAGATCGTGCGCTGCACGGTGGACCTCGCGCACTCGCTGGGCCTGCTGGTGGTCGCCGAGGGCGTCGAGGACGACGAGACGTGGGAGCGCCTGCGGGACCTGGGCTGCGATGCGGTCCAGGGCTGGCTGGTGGCGGCCGCGATGCCGCCGCAGGAGGCCACGGCCTGGCTGCTGGCCCGCGGCGAGCGGGGTTGGCGCCGCCCGGCGGACATCTCGGCGGAGCTGGCCGCAGCCGAGGCCGACGCCGTCTGACAGGCCCCGGGGGCGCTGCCCGGTCCCGCGGGTGCGGCGGCGCTGCTGGGGCTCCGCCCCAGACCCCGCGCCTCAAACGCCGGCGGGGCTGGATTTGGCCGCTGCACGGCCAGCCCGTGCGGCGGATTGCGCGCAGCGCAATTCCAGCCCCCGCCGGGCGGCATCTGTGAGCGCAGCTCAGCCAAAATCCAGCCCCGCCGGCGTTTGAGGCGCGGGGTGCGGGGCGGAGCCCCGGATCTTTGAGGGGCGCGGGCCCACCCGGCCGCACCGCGATCAAGCCCCGCCGGCGTTTGAGGCGCGGGGTCGGGCGGAGCCCGGGAGGCGCCGCGCAGCGGGCTCGAGCGGGGCCCGTACAGCGGCTCCCGGCAGGGCGGCGGCAAACCGATGCGTGGTGAGCGGGCCCGGCCCCATAGGATTGGGGCCGATACCCGTACACCCACCCCAGAGGATCGCTGCATGCCTGGCATCACGCGCGAGGAGGTCGCCCACCTCGCTCGGCTGGCACGTCTGGAACTCAAGGCCGAAGAGCTGGACCACTTCGCCGGACAGCTCGACGACATCATCGGCGCGGTCGCCCGCGTATCCGAGGTCGCCGACCAAGACGTACCGCCGACCTCCCACCCGCTGCCCCTGACGAACGTCATGCGCGCGGACGAGGTCCGTCCTTCGCTCACCCCCGAGCAGGCGCTCTCCGGCGCTCCCGCCCAGGAGCAGCAGCGTTTCAAGGTGCCGCAGATCCTGGGGGAGGACTAACAACATGACCGACACGCACAGCATCATCCGCCTCACGGCCGCCCAGACCGCCGAGAAGATCGCCTCCGGCGAGCTCACGGCCGTCGAGGTCACCGAGGCCCACCTGGCCCGCATCGACGCGACCGACGAGAAGGTCCACGCCTTCCTGCACGTCGACCGCGAAGGCGCGCTCGCCCAGGCGGCAGCCGTCGACGCCAAGCGCGAGCGCGGCGAGAAGCTCGGCCCGCTGGCCGGCGTCCCGCTCGCCCTCAAGGACATCTTCACCACCATCGGGGTCCCGACCACCGTCGGCTCGAAGATCCTCGAAGGCTGGATCCCGCCCTACGACGCCACCCTGACGCGCAAGCTCAAGGAAGCCGACGTCGTCATCCTCGGCAAGACCAACATGGACGAGTTCGCCATGGGGTCCTCCACCGAGAACAGCGCCTACGGCCCCACCGGCAACCCCTGGGACCTCACCCGGATCCCCGGCGGCTCCGGCGGCGGCTCCGCGGCCGCGCTGGCCGCCTTCCAGGCCCCGCTCGCCATCGGCACGGACACCGGCGGCTCCATCCGCCAGCCCGCCGCCGTCACCGGCACGGTCGGCGTCAAGCCCACCTACGGCGGCGTCTCCCGCTACGGCATGGTCGCGTTCTCGTCCTCCCTCGACCAGGGCGGCCCCTGCGCCCGTACGGTCCTGGACGCCGCGCTCCTGCACGAGGTCATCGCCGGCCACGACCCGATGGACTCCACCTCCATCGACGCCCCGGTCCCGCCGGTCGTCGAGGCCGCCCGCAACGGCTCCGTCGCCGGCATGCGCGTCGGCGTGGTCAAGCAGTTCGCCGGCGAGGGCTACCAGGCCGGCGTCGTCCAGCGCTTCAACGAGTCCGTCGAGCTCCTCAAGGAGCTGGGCGCCGAGATCGTCGAGCTGGACTGCCCGTCCTTCGACCTCGCGATGGCCGCGTACTACCTGATCGCGCCGTCCGAGTGCTCCTCGAACCTGGCCCGCTTCGACGCCATGCGCTACGGCCTGCGCGTCGGCGACGACGGCACCAAGTCCGCCGAGGACGTCACCGCCCTGACCCGCGAAGCCGGCTTCGGCGACGAGGTCAAGCGCCGCGTCATCCTCGGTACGTACGCGCTCAGCTCCGGCTACTACGACGCGTACTACGGCTCCGCCCAGAAGGTCCGCACGCTCATCTCGCAGGACTTCGAGAAGTCCTTCGAGCAGGTCGACGTGATCGTCTCCCCGACGACCCCGACCACCGCCTTCCCGATCGGTGAGCGCACCGACGACCCGCTGGCGATGTACCTCGCGGACCTGTGCACCATCCCGACCAACCTGGCCGGCAACTCCGCCATGTCGCTGCCCTGCGGCCTGGCACCCGAGGACGGGCTCCCGGTCGGGCTGCAGATCATCGCCCCGGCGATGAAGGACGACCGGCTGTACAAGGTCGGCGCGGCCGTCGAGGCCGCCTTCGTCGCGCGCTGGGGTCACCCGCTGCTTGAGGAGGCACCGTCGCTGTGAGCACCGCACTGTCCAAGGCCAAGGGCTTCAAGAAGTCCAAGTCCGGCACCTACCTGTCGATCGGCACCACCGCCTTCGGCGCGATCAGCGTGATCAAGCAGGTCAAGAAGGCCCGCGTCGAGCACGACACGCTGAAGCTGGTCGACGCCGTCGTGTCCGCCGCCGCCATCGTCACCGGCCTCGCGATCCTGTACCGCGAGCTGAAGCGCCTGGGCGACGACGACGTCCTGCTGGGCTGAGAGGGAAAAGTTTCACCGTGAGCACCTACACCGAACTGATGTCGTACGAGGACGCTCTCGCCTCGTACGACCCCGTCATGGGCCTTGAGGTCCATGTCGAGCTCGGCACCAAGACCAAGATGTTCTGCGGCTGTTCCACCGAGCTGGGCGCCGAGCCCAACTCGCAGACCTGCCCGACCTGCCTCGGTCTGCCCGGCTCCCTGCCGGTCGTCAACGCGATCGGCGTCGAGTCCGCCATCAAGATCGGCCTCGCGCTGAACTGCGAGATCGCCGAGTGGTGCCGCTTCGCCCGGAAGAACTACTTCTATCCGGACATGCCGAAGAACTTCCAGACCTCCCAGTACGACGAGCCCATCGCCTTCAACGGCTTCCTCGACGTGCAGCTGGAGGACGGCGAGATCTTCCGCGTGGAGATCGAGCGCGCCCACATGGAGGAGGACACCGGCAAGTCGCTGCACGTCGGCGGCGCCACCGGCCGCATCCACGGCGCGTCCCACTCCCTGCTGGACTACAACCGCGCCGGCATCCCGCTCATCGAGATCGTCACCAAGCCGATCGAGGGCGCGGGCGAGCGGGCCCCCGAGGTCGCCAAGGCGTACGTCGCCGAGCTGCGCGAGGTCATCAAGGCGCTCGGCGTCTCCGAGGCCCGCATGGACAAGGGCCAGATGCGCTGCGACGTGAACCTGTCGCTGCGCCCGACCCCGGAGTCCGAGTTCGGCACCCGCAGCGAGACGAAGAACGTCAACTCGCTGCGCTCCGTCGAGCGCGCGGCCCGATTCGAGATCCAGCGCCACGCGGCGGTGCTCTCGTCGGGCGGGACGATCGTGCAGGAGACCCGGCACTTCCACGAGGAGGACGGCTCCACCACGGCCGGCCGCATCAAGGACAACGCCGAGGACTACCGGTACTTCCCGGAGCCCGACCTGGTCCCCGTCGCCCCGGCCCGCGACTGGGTCGAGGAGCTGCGCGGCGGCCTGCCCGAGATGCCGCGCGTGCGCCGCAACCGGCTCCGCGAGGAGTGGGGCGTCACCGAGCACGACATGCAGTCGATCCTCAACGCGGGCGCGGTGGACTCCATCGTCGCCACGATCGAGGCCGGTGCCGACTCGACCGCCGCGCGCAAGTGGTGGATGGGCGAGCTGGCCCGCAACGCCAACGAGCAGGGCGTCGTCGTCGACGAGCTGCCGATCACCCCGGCCCAGGTGGCCCGGGTGGCGGCCCTGGTCGCCGACGGCTCGCTCAACGACAAGCTGGCCCGCAAGGTCCTCGAAGGCGTCCTCGCCGGCGAGGGCACCCCGGACGAGGTCGTCGAGAAGCGGGGCCTGAAGGTCGTCTCGGACGAGGGCGCGCTCGGCGCGGCCGTGGACGAGGCCATCGCGGGCAACGCGGCCATCGCCGACAAGATCCGCGGCGGCAAGATCGCCGCCGTCGGCGCCCTGGTCGGCGCGGTCATGAAGACCACCCGCGGCCAGGCCGACGCGGCCCGCGTCAAGGAGCTCATCCTGGAGCGCCTGGGCGTCTCCGAGGGCTGAGCGAGCACAACGCCCGGCGGGGGGGCGCGCCCGGACGGCGGACCGCGGGGGGGCCCCCCCCGGTGAGAGCCCCCGGCCGCGGGGGGGGGCGGGGGGGGGGGGTGC
>NZ_JBHWUO010000022.1:0-58529 GCF_042736975.1 Streptomyces sp. NPDC059989 | reverse complement strand
ACTCGGTGGGCTCAGCGCCCACACCCCCCGGGGGGGGCCCGCACCGCACCGACGTACCGGTGCGGGCCCCCGCTCTTTCGTCCCCGCGTCAGCGCTTGAGGACGGGGGCGGCGATGACGGCGCTGCCGGTGTCCTTGCAGCCCTCCTCCACCTTCAGCCGCAGGCGCAGGGCCCCCTTGATGTCCAGGGACTTGGTGACCGGCTTGCCGAGGTGGACCAGCTCCGAGAAGAGCGCGGGCTTGTCGTCCACGGAGATGGTCACGCGGGCCTGCTCCATGGTCGCGCCGTCGTCGATGCCGGCGGTGAACTCCAGCGTGGACCACGCGCGGTTCACGTCGTACTCGACGGTCGCACCGTAGTAGCAACTGCCGAGGAGGGCCGCCCCGTACTCCTTCGTGTTCAGCTTGGCGGAGCCGACGTCGAAGTTGTGGGCCTCGCCGACCGACGACAGTACGGTCAGATCGGCCACGTTGCTGTCCTTGACCGACCCCGGACCCCCGGGGCTCGACGAGGATGCCTCCGGAGTCTCGGATTCCGTGGGACCGGAAGCGGACGCCGATGGTTCCTCGGACGGAGTCGCCGAGGCCGACGCGGGTGTCTTCGGTGCGCTCGTCGCTCCGGGCTTCTCGTTGGCCGCGGTGTTCTCCTTGTCCTTGTCCTTGTCCTTGTCCTTGTCGCCCAGGAGCCGTACGCCGACCACCGCGAGCGCCGCCAGGACCACCACGGCGGCCACCGATCCGAGGACCAGGCCGGTCCGCCGCTTCCTGGCGGGACGGGGCCGCTCCGGGGCGGGGGCCGGTGCCGGGCTCAGGTGGTACGCGGGTCCGTACCCGGCGGGCACCGACTCGGGAACCGTGGCCGGTCCCGGATCGGGGGCGGTGACCGGCGCCGTGGGCACGTACGGCGCGGGCGGGTCCGCGGACGGCGGCGCCTCCGCGGGCCGGGCGGCCACGGGCGGGGCCGCTACGGGCGGAGCCGCCATCGGCGGGGTAACCGGCGGCGTCGGTGGCGCCGGCGGCGGGGAGGCCGGCTTCGGCGGGGCGTCCTGGAGGGCGGCCGGCCGCGAGGTGGAGCTGGTCGTGGACACCACCGCGTGCCGGACGTCCTTCATCCAGCCCGCCAGGCTCACCGGCCGCTTCCCCGGGTCGACCGAGTAGATCGAGGTGATCCGCGCCCGCTGCTCGGCGTCCAGCACGGCGATCTGCGGCAGCGCGGCCAGCGCCTGGGCCAGCTGCTCGGGCGTGGCGGGCGGCGACTGCCCGCTCAGCAGGAAGTAGGCGATGGCGCCGAAGGCGTACCGGTCCGTGCCCGGTGTCCGCTTGCCGTCGAAGATCTCGGGGGCCGCGTAGCCCTGGGTGAACCAGACCTCGGCGGTCTGGTGGTCGGCGGTCAGTTTGCTGAGGCCGAAGTCCACCAGCGTGGCCTGCCCGTACGCGTCGACCATGACGTTGCCGGGGGAGAGGTCGCCGTGGATCACCTGGCGCCCGGAAGGAGTGGCCTTCCCCGAGTGCAGCCAGTCCAGTACGTCGGCGAGCTGCTCCAGCGTGCGCATCACCTCGCGCCGTTCGGCGGCGGTGGCGAGGGTCCGTTCCGCCCGCCAGTCGCGCAGGTCGAGCCCGTCGACGTGGTTCATGACCAGGACGAGCGCGCGCCCGGTCAGGGTCGAGGACTCCCCGGGCCGGTGGATCGGCGGTCCCTCGAAGTGCTCCCGTACGCCCACCACACCGGGCCGGTGGACGAAGCGCAGCAGCTCCGCCTGCTCGTTCCACTTCCGGCTGATCCGGTCGAAGATCTCGGGCGTGATGGTCGTCTTGGAGTCGAGCACCTTCACGACCACGGGCTCGACCCCGCCCGCGAGCTCGATCTCGGCGAGGTAGAGCACGGCCTCCCCGCCGCGCCCGATGGACCGGAGCAACCGGTACCGGTCGGCTGCCGCATCCGGCCCGATGTGCAGATTCTGGCTGGTCAATTTCCCCCCAGCGCCCGGGAATTGATGGGTGCACAGCTTCCCGTGAGCCGGTTGGCGCGGTCAATGGGGATCGGTATCCCGTTAGGGTGACGATCACTTCTTCAGAGTGGGGGCGCCCAGAGTGAGCGGACCCAGACCACAGGTGCGACCGGGGTCCTCGTAGGAGATCTCCAGGCGACGGCCGTTCGAGACGTCCAGCGACAGGGGTTTCGGCGATCCCACCCGGACCTCGCCGGCCCACACGGGCGAGCCGTCCACCGTCACGCTGATCCGCGCTGCCGCATGCGTCGAGGAGTCGTCGACGCCCGCGACCATGCTCAGGGTCTTCCAGCCACCACCCAGGTCGTAGGCGGCCGAGCCGTCGCAGATCTTGTAGGGGCCGGCAGACACCAGGGCGGTGTCGTACCGCCGGCCGTTCAGCGTCCCCTTGCCCACCTCGAACCACGCGTACTCGCTCTTGGCGGCCGGGGCCAGGGTGGTGAGTGAGACCCCGTCGGAGCTCGGCGAGCCCGAGGCCGAGCCCGAGGCTGAATCCGAGGGCTGCGCGGCAGGTCGGTCGCCGCCCGCCTGCTTCGAGCCGTCCCCGTCCTTGTCACCGAGGAGTCGTACGCCGAGCACCGCGAGCGCCGCCAGGACCAGCACCCCGGCCACGGCGCCCAGTACACGGCCGCGACGCCGCTTCTGCGGGGGCGGGGGCGGGGGCAGGAGCGGGGGCGGGGCCGGCGGCATCGGTGGGGTGTCCTGGACGTCCCGCTGTACGGAGACCACGGCTTGCCGGACGTCCTGCACCCAGGCGGTCAGGCTCGGCGGCCGCTGCTCCGGATCGGCCGAACAGAGCGCGGCGATCCGCGCCCGCCGCTCCGCGTCCAGTACCGCGATCGGCGGCAGCGCGGCGATCGCGTCGGCCAGCAGGCCCGGTACGGCGGGCGGCGACTCCCCGCTCAGCAGGAAGTACGCGATGGCCCCGAAGGCGTACCGGTCCGTGCCCGGCGTGCGCTTGCCGTCGAAGACCTCGGGGGCCGCGTAGCCCGGGGTGAACCAGATCTCGGCGGTCTGGTGGTCGGCGGTCAGTTTGCTGAGGCCGAAGTCCACCAGCGTGGCCTGCCCGTTCGCGTCGACCATGACGTTGCCGGGGGAGAGGTCGCCGTGGATGACCTGGCGCCCGGAGGGGGTGGCCTTGCCGGAGTGGAGCCAGTCCAGTACGTCGGCGAGCTGCTCCAGCGTGCGCATGACCTCGCGCCGTTCGGCGGCGGTGGCGAGGGTCCGCTCCGCCCGCCAGTCGCGCAGGTCGAGCCCGTCGACGTGGTTCATGACGAGCACCAGGGACCGCCCGGTGACGGCGGCGGACTCGCCGGCCCGATGGATCGGAGCGCCCTCGAAGTGCTCCCGTACGCCCACGACACCGGGGCGGTGGACGAAGCGCAGCAGCTCCGCCTGCTCGTTCCACTTCCGGCTGATCCGGCCGAACTCCTCGGTGGTGATCGTCTGCCGGGAGTCCAGCACCTTCACGACGACGGGCTCGACCCCGCCGGCCAGGTCGATCTCCGCGAGGTGGATCACGGCCTCCCCGCCGCGTCCGATGGACCGCAGCAGCCGGTACCGGTCGGGCGCCGTGTCCGGTCCGATGTGCAGATTCTGGCTGGTCAATTTCCCCCCACCGCCTGGCAGTTGATCAATGCACAGCTTCCCGTGCGGCGGTTGGCGGGTCAACGGGAATCGAGCCGACCTCGGGGTGTCGCGCGAGGAGTGAGGCGGGGTCGAGTGGTCAGCGGGTGGCGTCGGCGACGAAGGCGGCCCAGGTGGCGGGGGCGACGGTCAGGACCGGGCCTTCGGTGACCTTGGAGTCGCGGACATGGACGGCGGCGGAGTGGGCGGCCACTTCGACGCAGTTGCCGCCCGCATCGCTGCTGTAGCTCGACTTCCGCCAGTGGTAGGCGACTTCGATGCAGTCGCCGCCCGCGTCGCCGCTGTAACTCGACTTGAACCAGGCCAGTTGCTGCGTCATGACTCTCCTAGCAGGTCGTCCAGCAGGCGCTTGCTGTCCTCGATCGAGAGCGCCTGCGAACGCAGCATCCCATATTTGAGATGGAGGAGATGGACCTCATCGGGGTCGTCCTGGAGGAAGCTGACGTGCTGTCCCTCCAGGTAGGCGAGCTGGTCGTGCTCAGGGGTTTCCAGGAGCACCATCGGGCCTGCCAGACCCGCGTGGGTTTCGCGGTCGGTGCGGATGATCTGGATTCCCACGAAGGGGAGTTCGGACATCGCGCGCAGATGGCGGAGCTGCCCGCGTAGTACCTCAGGGCCGCCGATGGGGCGCTCCAGCACGGACTGTTCGATGATGAAGTGCATCACGGGCGGTTGCGGCTCGCGATGGAAGAGTTTCCTGCGGACCATTCGGTCCTCGGTCTGCTGCGCGATCTGGTCGGCGGGCCGTGGCGGGTAGAAGTTGGCGAAGACCGCCGCCGCGTACTCCGGGGTCTGCAGCAAGCCTGGGACGGCTGCGTTCTCGTACGAGAGCAGGCTGAGTGCCTCCTCCTCGTGCTCCATGTAGTCGCGGGCGAAAGCCGGGTACCGCTCGCGGCGCGGAATCGCCTCCGCCGCCTCGCGCAGTGCTCCCTTCGATTCGAGGAGGGTGTCGAGGACCGCGGCCATCTTCGTGGAGAGCGGCCTGCGGCCCTGTTCCACCGAGGCGATGGACTCGACGTCGCAGTGGGCCAGTTCGGCCAGTTGTTCCTGGGTGAGCAGGGCGCGCTTGCGCTGATGGGCCAGCAGGACGCCGACGACCTTCCAAGAGGCGTTGCGCTGGGGCCTGTTGCTGTGGGGCATGTCGGTCACTTCCCCCTTCGTGGCCCCGCTGACGCACGAACCGCACGTACGGCACCCGTACAAAACCGTTGTACGGGTTGAGTTCTGTAGCGATCGCTAATGAATGTATGTACTGTTGAATTCGTAACGACCGCTACAGAAATGCCGAGGTCCTGCCATGCCCGTGTCCGTCACCACGAAGACCGCCCCCTACGCCCGCACCGTCCGCAAGGAGAGCGGTGGGCCCGGGCTCCTGCTGGCCCATGGGGGCGGAGGGTCGATCGAGAGCAATTTCGGCGCGATTCTGGACGAGCTGGCCGCCCGCCACAGCGTCGTCGGCGTGGACTACCCCGGGACCGGGGGGACCCCGAAGTCCGATGAGCCGCTGGAACTCGACGAGCTGGCCGATCAGTTGGTGGCGGCCGCCGATGCGGAGGGGCTGGAGAAGTTCGCCGTGCTCGGGTACTCCGTCGGCGGGAACGTGGCGATCAGGGTGGCCACCCGGTACCCCGAGCGGGTCACCGCGCTCGTGCTCACCGCCACCTTCGCCCGGGCCGGGAACCGGCTGAAGCTGGTCGCCGACCTGTGGTCGGGACTGGCGGCGCGCGGCGAGAGCGAGCTGCTGGCCAGGCTGCTGGTGCCGCTCGCGTTCAACCCGGCGGTGCTGGAGGGGCTGACCCCCGAGCAGGTGGAGGACGTGGTGCGGGCGACCGCCGGATCCATCCCGGCCGGGGCCGGCGACCACGTCGACCTGCTCCAGGGGGCCGATCTGCGCGCCGAGCTCGCGCGGATCGACGTACCGGCCCTCGTCATCGCGACGACCGAGGACCGGCTCGTGCCGCTCGCCCTTCAGCGGGAGCTGGCGGACGCGCTGCCGGGCGCGCGGCTCGCGGAACTGCCCACCGGGCACCTGCCGTTCGCCGAGCGCCCGGCCGAGTGGGCCGCGCTGGTCACCGGTTTTCTGGCAGAGGCACCGGTGCGCTGAGGAAGCAGAGCCGGGCCTGCTTGGCCGGGAGGTAGACCTCGGGCAGGTCGATCTCCGGGAGCTCGATCGCAGGGCCGAGTACGAAACCGGTCCGCTCCAGGCGGGCGATGGCCTTGTCGTTGCGGGCGTCGGGCTCGGCGACCACGCGCCGGGTGGCGGGGTCGGAGAAGACGAAGGCGAAGAAGGCCGTCATCAGGCCCGCGCTGAAACCGCGTTCGGGGGCGCCGTCGCCGGGGCTGATCAGCAGGTGCACGCCGGTGTCCCCGGGCTGGACCTCGTAGCACTCGGAGACCCGGTCCTCGGCGCAGTCGTACGTCTGGAACAGCGCGACCGGCACCCCGTCGCGGGCCACGATGAACGCGTGGTGCGTGGTGCGGCGGTCGACGTCCTCATAGATCTCCTGGACCAGTTCCCGGCTGGCCTCGCCCATGCCCCAGAAGCGGGCCCGCTCCTGCGTGACCCAGCCGTGGATCAGGGCGGAGTCGGCGGCCGGGTCGACGGGGGTGATGGTGACCGTGCCGAAGCCCTCGACGAGGTGGGTGTGCACGGGCTGTCTGGTGGAGCTCATATCGATTCCTTGGTGAGGCGGGTCCAGTCGGTGACGACGGGGACGAGTTCGCAGCGCGCCCACAGGGGCAGCTGGTCGCGGTGGTGGGGAGTGCCGGTGACGCCGTCCGCACCCAGCGGGACCGCCCAGAGGCTGTCCTCGCGGCGGCCGAGGTCCCAGACGTAACGGGCCGCCGATGCGCGGGCGGTGAGGTCGGTGAAACCGGGGACGGAGGAGGTGGCGTTCACGCAGTCGTGGTCGCCGCCGAGGCCGGGCCACTGGGCCTCCGGGTCCGGCAGCGCCGACCAGGGGGTGAGGCGGTGGACCTCGGCCCAGGGGGTGTCGGGGGCGCCGGCCGCGGCCGTCTCCTCCAGGGCGGCGCGCACGTGGGCCGCCCGGTCGAGGCCAGGGAGGAGGGGCGTGGCCAGGAGGCCTTCGAGGGCGTAGCCGATCCGGGGGACCAGGTAGAGCCAGGGGTGGAACACCTCGGGGCCGGGCGGGGCGCCGGCCAGGTCCGCGAAGACGGGGTCCGCGGCGAAGCGGCGTACGGTCGCGGTCCGGAAGGCCGCGAAGACGGTGGCGTCGGCGCTGTCGGCGGCCATGTGCCGGTCCCAGGCCAGCAGCCGGGCGCGCAGTGCCTCCCCGGCGGCGGTCAGGCCCTCGAAGGCGGGCAGCAGGGCGAGCAGCGGCTCGGCGGAGGCCAGGTGGGTGTCCGCGTGTACGTCGGCCATCGCCTTCGGGGACCAGTCCGCGGAGCCGCTGAGCAGCTCGCGGATGCGGTTCGCGCGGTGCGGAGGCGCGAACTCCACGCCGAGGGGCGAGGCGATCCCGCGCGCGTTCGCCATGACGGCGAAGCCCTGCACCGGCTCGGCGGGGGTCTCGGCCCAGCCGCCCTGCCAGGCGTGGCGCGGGTCCCAGGCGGGCACGGGGCGCAGCCGGTTGGCGCGGTCGCGCAGCGGCACGGCGCCCGCGACGCGGTGCAGCAGGCCGCCCGCGGAATCGGCGGCGTGGACGACGTTCACGGGCTCGGCCCAGCCGTCGAGGGCGCGGTCGATGTCGCCGACGGTACGGGCGCGCAGGAGCGCGGGGAGGACGGCGAAGCCGAGGTCCTCGCGGACGCGGGGCGGGTAGCGGAGGGAGAGGCTCTGCCCGGCGGTGGTGGGGGCGGCTCCGGCCGCGGTGGCCGCGCTGTCGGTGGCCCCGGTGCGGGCGTCGTCCGCGTGGACGACCACCGGGCCGCGGGCGGTCTCCAGGACCTCGACCTCGACGTCCTCGCCGCCGGCCACGGTGATCGTCTCGGTGTGCCGGTGGACGGGCTCCCAGACGCCGTCCGGGCCCAGCGCCTCCACGCCCGCGCCGTCGGCCGTGGGCCTCAACCGCTCGGCGTACAGGTCCTGGTAGTCGGCCATCGCGTTGGTGATGGCCCAGGCGGCGCTGCCCGTGTGCCCGAAGTGGCCGAGGCCCGGGACGCCGGGGACGGCCAGGCCGAGGACGTCGTAGTCCGGGCAGGAGAGGCGTATCTGCTGGTAGACGCCCGGGTCCTCGATGAACCGGTGCGGGTCGCCCGCGATGATCGCCGAACCGCTGGCGGTGCGCTCGCCCGGCACAAGCCAGCCGTTGCTGCCGGCGGTGCCGGGGCCGTCCGTGGCGAAGAGGGTGACGGCGTCGTCGCCGAGGGCGCGGGCCACGCGCTCGCGCCACAGCTTGGTGGCGAAACCGGCGAACAGGACGTGCGTGGCGGTCCAGACGGAGAGCGGAACCCACGGCTCCCAGGGTGTGGGGACGAGTCCGGTGCGCGCGAAGCGCTCGTCGCGGGCGGCGCCGGCGGCCAGCCCGTCGTTGACGCCGTCGACGTACGCGCCGACCCAGGAGGCCGTCCGCGCGTCGAGGGCCTCGTGGCAGCGGCGGGCGGTGTCGTCGAGGCGGCACTGGCGGGCGAAGCTGTCCCAGGCCACGGAGTCCGCGCCGAGGAAGGCGGCACTGGAGCCCTGGGCGCGGTGCCGTTCGACCTCCAGCTGCCAGGCGCGGTCGAAGGCGGTGACGCGGCCCTGGGCGTAGGCGAGGGTGAGCTCGTCGGAGGCGCGCAGGTGGGGGATGCCCCAGGGGTCGCGGAAGACCTCGTACGCCCCGTACGTTCCGCCGGCCTCGTGGGCTCCGCCGGTTGTCCCGTCGTCCCTGTTCGCACTGGTCTCGCTGGTCACGCTGCTCACACTCTTCCCCAAGGTGCATTAGGTTAGGCTGACCTAACTATAGGGGTGTCAGGGGAGGGGTTGGACATGGCTGTCGGCAAGGGCTGGGAGGGTGTGGTCCTCAAGCTGCTCAGGGGCAAGGACTTCACCTTCACGGTGACGGGGGCGGAAGACGTCACGGACAACTACCGCAGGGTGTACTTCACGGACGGCGGGCTGCTGGCGGCCGCCGGGGAGTCGCTGCACCCGACGATGTGGGTGCGGGTGTGGTTCGAGGGCGCGGGCCGGCCGCACCAGCGCGCCTACACGCTGGTGGACCCGGATCCCGAAGCGGGCACCTTCTGCTTCGAGTTCGCCCTGCACGACGGTGTCGCCAGTGCCTGGGCGCGCGCCGCCCGGCCCGGGGACACCGTCGACGCCACCGTGCAGGGGACCGGATTCACCGCCCCCGAGCCGGCCCCGGAGCGGCTGCTCGTCATCGGGGACGCGGCGTCGCTCCCGGCGATCAACTCCCTGCTGGACGCCTACCCGCAGACCCCGGCGACGGTCTGGTTCGAGACGCAGCACGGCTCGGACACCGGGCTGCCGCTACGGGCCGACGCGGACCGGCACGACATCCGCCGGGTGGAGCGGGGCGGGACGGCTCTGGCCGACCGGGTCCGGGCGGAACTGCCGGAGCTGCTCGGTCCGGACCCGGCGTCGGCCTACGTCTGGCTGGCCTCCGACACGGCGACGACCCGCGCGCTGACGGCGTACCTGCGCAAGGAACTCGCCCTGCCGAAGCAGCGGGTGAACGCGCTGGGGTACTGGCGGGCGGCCTGAGCCGAGCCGGGCGTTCCGGATGAGGGCGTTCCGCTCGGGGACGTCCTGCTCGGGGACGTCCCGCCGGGGGGCATCCGGCTCAGGCGCCGGTGACGCCGTCGATCCCCTCGCGGAGGAAGTCCGCGTGGCCGTTGTGGCGGGCGTACTCGTGGATGAGGTGGAGCATCAGCATGCGCAGCGAGGCCTCCTTCTCCCAGCGCGGCACGAACGCCGTCGCGTCGAGGGACGCGGCGTCGGCCTCGATGCGGCGGGAGTGGGCCACCTCCGCCTCCCACGCACCGAACGCCTCGGCGCGGTCGGAGCCTGAGGCGTCGTAGGCGGCCTGGAAGTCGTGGCTGTCCGACCACAGGTGCGGCAGCTCCTCGCCGTTCAGGACGCGTCGGAACCAGTGCCGCTCGACCTCGGCCATGTGCCGGACCAGGCCCAGCAGGGACAGGGTGGACGGGGGCATCGAGGCGCGGCGCAGCTGCTCGTCGTCGAGGCCCTCGCACTTCCAGGCGAGGGTGGCCCGGTGGTAGTCGAGGTAGGCACGGAGGGTCTCGCGCTCGTCGCCGGTGAGGGGCGGGATGATGCGTTCGATGGGTTCCATGCGCATGATCCTGCCCGTCGGTCCCGCGCCGGGAAAGGCCTTCGCCCCCGCCTGCGTCCCGCCTTCGCCCGGGCCTGCGCCCCCGGTGTCCTAGTCCCTCGACCAGATGTAGGGGACGGTCACGCCGAGCACCCCGAAGCCCAGCCGTTCCAGGATCGGGCGGCTGTCCGCCGACGCGTCCACCTGGAGGTACGGGATGCCGCGTTCCGCCGCGATGCGGGCACGGTGGGCGACCAGCAGCCGGTAGATGCCGCGGCCCCGCCACTGCGGATCCGTGCCACCGCCCCACAGGCCCGCGAACGGGGTCCCCGGCCGCATCTCCATCCGGGCCGCGCTCACCGGGGTGTCGCCCGCCATCGCCACGACGGCGGCGACGGAGTCCGGCTCGTCGCGCAGCAGGTCCAGCATCAGCTCCCGGATCCGCGGCCGCTCGGTGCCGAAGGCCCGCGCGTGGACCTCCATCATCAGGTCCACCCCGGCCTCGTCCGTCACCACCCGCAGGGTGATCCCCTCCGGCGGTTCCACCGGCAGCCCGGCGAGCTCGGACACCCGGCCCACCATCAGCGTCTCGGGCGGCTCCGGCACCAGGCCCGCCGCCCGCAGCCGCTCCCCGAGGTCCGCCGGCCGGTCGTGGTCGTAGAGCTTCCACTCGAACTCCGGCACCTCGCGCCCCGAGAAGTACGCGACCTGCGCCGCGATCTCCGCATCCGCCGTCCCCTCGTCGAGGTCCGACCAGAGCACGCCGTTCCAGCCGAGCGCGGGCGCGGTCTGCCGTACGACCGGGCCCACCCGCTCCACCCGGGCCTGGGCGGAGTCGGGCTGTGCGTCGCGGCGCATCCGGGCGTCGTACTCGGCCCGGGCCTTGCGGAGTCCTTCGAGATCCATCGTCATCGCCCCAGCTCACCAGTGTCCGAGGCGCCCCCACAACTGCATTAACCTCACCCCGTGAACGACGACTCCACCATCTATACCGGCAAGGCGGCCCCCGACGCGGCCGCCGACCGCGGCTGGCTCCTCGGCCACTTCAAGGACCCCTCGGACCCCCGCCACAGCGCGGACGTGGAGATCAAATGGGGCGTCCACGCCAAGGGTGAGGAGCGCGAGCGCTGGGCGACCGCCGAGCGGCGCACCGCACTGCTGGTGCTGATCAGCGGACGCTTCCGGCTGGAGTTCCCGGGGCGGACCGTCGTCCTCGCCGAGCAGGGGGACTACGTGCTGTGGGGCCGCGGCGTCGACCACTCCTGGTACGCCGAGGAGGACGCGGTGGTCCTCACCGTCCGCTGGCCCTCCATCCCGGGCTACCGGGTCGACGAGCCCGAGGACCGAGACGAGACCGCCCCCGACGAGGCGGCCCGCGACGAGGAACGGCCCTCCGTCCACGCCCCGCGGTGACCAAGGTCCCGCCCTTCCCCGCCCCCCTGTGACGATGCACACGAAAGGGGCCAACGATCACGAAACGCTGAGATCGTGGCGGTGTTTACCAGTTCAAGAGTTGTGCGTTCTTTGCGGCGGGTCGTCTCCCGGTAAAGATCCGAACCACCAGGGAGCACGTCCGTTGGCAGCAATCGCACGGTGGTGCATGCGGCACCGACTCCTCGCCGTACTGATCTGGCTGCTCGCGCTCGGCGGCACGGCGGCGGCCGCGACCACCGCCGGATCGGCGTTCTCCAACGACTACGAGGTCCCCGGCACCGAAGCCGGCAAGGCCAATGCCCTCCTGCGCGCGGGCTTCCACGGGCAGGGCGGAGACACCGACACCGTCGTGTGGCGGGCCCCGGCGCATCAGAGCGTCCGCAGCCCGGCCGTCGAGGAGCGCATGGTCCGGGCGCTGGACGCCATCTCCCGCCTCCCCGGCGTCGGATCGGTCGCCGGCCCCTACGGGCCGGGCGCCGAGAGCGCCGCGCGGATCAGCCCCGACGGGCGCACCGCCTACGCCGTGGTCACCTTCGACCGGCAGGCCGACTCCGTACCCAAGGCCCAGGCCAAGGCGGTCGTCGAGGCGGCCAAGAACCCGGCCACCGAAACCGACGGCCTCCAGGTCGAACTCGGCGGCCGCGCCATCGGCCTGACCGAGGCCCCCGCCGCCCACCTCGCCGAGGTCATCGGCGTCGCCGTCGCGGCCCTCGTCCTCTTCCTGGCCTTCGGCTCGCTCGCCGCGAGCCTGCTGCCCATCGCGACCGCGCTGGTGAGCGTCGGCACCGCGTACTTCGGCATCACCCTGCTCGGGCACGCGATGCCGGTCGCCGACTTCGCCCCGATGCTCGGCACCCTCATCGGCCTCGGCGTCGGCATCGACTACGCGCTGTTCATCGTCACCCGGCACCGCAAGGGCCTGGCCCGCGGCCTCCCGGTCGAGGAGGCCGCCGAGAACGCCGTCGCCACGACCGGCCGGGCCGTCGTCTTCGCCGGAGCCACCGTCTGCATCGCGCTGCTCGGCATGCTGGTGCTGCGGCTGAACTTCCTCAACGGCGTCGCGATAGCCGCCTCCGTGACCGTGGTCCTCACGGTCGCGGCCTCCGTCACCCTGCTCCCGGCCCTCCTCTCCTGCATCGGCATGCGCGCCCTGTCCCGCCGAGAGCGCCGCAAGCTCGCCGCCGAGGGCCCGCAGCCCGAGCGGACCACCGGCTTCGCCGCCCGCTGGTCGGCCTTCGTGGAGCGGCACCCCAAGCTGCTCGGGGCCCTCGCGACCGCCGTCATGCTGGTGCTGGCGCTGCCCACCCTCTTCCTCCACCTGGGCACCTCCGACCAGGGCAACAACCCGGCCGGCTCCACCACCCGGCAGGCCTACGACCTGCTGGCGGAGGGATTCGGGCCCGGCACGAACGGCCCGCTCACCGTGGTCGCCCGCCTCGACGGCGCCGGCGACCGGCTCGCCGTCGACCGCCTGGCCGACGCGCTCCGTACGACGAAGGGCGTCGCCTCCACCGGCCCGGCCGTCTTCAACCGGAGCGGGGACACCGCCGTCCTGACCGTCGTACCGGACTCCGCCCCCCAGTCCCGGGCCACGAGCGACCTCGTCGACACGCTCCGCGAGGACGTCATCCCGCGCGTCGGGCACGGCAACTCGATGGAGGTCCACGTCGGCGGTGTGACGGCCGGCTACGACGACTTCGCCGAGGTCATCATCGGGAAGCTGCCGCTCTTCGTGGGCGTGGTCGTCGCCCTCGGCTGCGTGCTCCTGCTGCTGGCCTTCCGCTCGATCGGCATCCCGGTCAAGGCGGCGGCCATGAACGTCGCCGCCGTCGCCTCCTCCTTCGGAGTGGTCGTGGCGATCTTCCAGTGGGGCTGGGGCAGCGAACTGCTGGGCCTGGGCAGCGCCGGGCCGATCGAACCCTTCCTGCCCGTGATCATGGTGTCCGTCCTCTTCGGACTGTCGATGGACTACCAGGTCTTCCTCGTCAGCCGGATGTACGAGGAGTGGCTGGAGACCGGCGACAACAAGCGGGCCGTCCGCGTCGGCCTCGCCGAGACCAGCCGGGTCATCAACTCGGCGGCCGTCATCATGATCTCCGTGTTCCTGGCCTTCGTGCTCAGCGGCGACCGGATCATCGCGATGTTCGGCATCGCGCTCGCCGCGGCGGTGGCCCTCGACGCCTTCGTCCTGCGCACCCTGCTCGTCCCGGCCCTGATGCACATGCTCGGCGGCGCCAACTGGTGGCTGCCCGCCTGGCTCGACCGACGGCTCCCCAAGATCAGCATCGAGCCCCCCGAGCGCCGTCCGCATGCGAAAATTCCGGCACAGCGGCCGAGCGGAGACACCGCCAAGCCGGCTGACTCCGTAACCGTGTCCAGCTGACCAGCCGTAAGGACCTGACACATGTTCGCGATAGACCTGGCCGAAGACGCCCAGCTCAAGCCGCTGGAGGTGTGGCACGCCGAGGAGTTCCTCGCCCACATGGACCGCGGCCGCGAGTACATCGGCCAGTACGTCGGCTTCCCCGACCGCGCCACCGACCTGGACTCGGCGCGCGAGCTGCTCCGCACCAACGCCGAGAAGGCCGCGAACGACGGCACCCGGTTCTTCGGCATCTGGGTCGACGACACCCTCGTCGGCGGCGTGCTCTACCCGGCCTTCGACGCGGCCGGCGGCAACTGCGAGGTCGGCTGCTGGCTGGAGCCCGCCGCCGCCGGACGCGGGCTGGTCACCGCCGCCTGCCGGGTGCTCATCGACTGGGCCTTCAACGGGCGCGGCATGCACCGCGTGGAGTGGCACGTCGCCACCGGGAACAAGAAGAGCATCGCGGTCGCCGAGCGCCTCGGCCTGACCCGCGAGGGCGTGATGCGGGAGAACCACCTGCACCGGGGCGTGCGCCAGAGCACCGAGATCTGGGCGGTCCTCGCGCACGAGTGGCCCCCGGTCCGCCCCGCCTGAACCGTCCGCGGGCCCCGCCACCGCGGGGCCCGCCGGATTTCTCATGAACCTCTCAGACAGGCCGCTTACGGTGCCCCGCATGGACACCACGAAGACCCCCGCCCCGAACGCCGTCGACCTGGAGAAGGCCGACACCGAAGCCACGGCCGCAGCCACGGACCTGGACCAGGATCCGGAGGCGGACCTGGACGCGGACGCCGAGCTGGAGGCCGAGGCGCTCGCCGCGGAGCAGGGCGAGAACGAGCAGCCGAGCCACGTCGGATCCGCTGCCTCCGCCATCGTGGCCGCGGGGCTCTCCGTCGTCGCCCTGAGCGGAAGCTGGGTCGCCGGCATAGTGTCCGAGCGCACCAGCATCACCGGCCGCCTGGAACTGACCCAGGCCGCCGACGCCAACGCCCAGATCGCCGCCCAGTTCGTCGGCCCGTGGCACAGCACCGCCCTGGTGAACGGCATCTTCTCCACCGTCGCCCTGATCATCGCCGTCTTCGTGCTGGCCCTCCCCGCCTTCGGCACCCCCGAGCGCCACCTCCCCACCTGGGTGCGGTCCGTCTCCTGGGCGTCCATCGCCCTCGGCGTCCTCGGCGTACTGCTCTTCGTCCTCATGTACTTCGACCTCCTCCTCGCCGTCCCGAAGGCAGCCGGCGTGGCCGGCTAGGTACCGCCTTAGGTCTCCCCGGCCCGAACGGGGGACCTCGGGCCCGGGCCTAAGGCCCCCTGCCCCCGGCAGATGCGGCATGCGCCCGATGCCCCGCCACCCCCTGGGACGCGAAGCTTGGATCACACCGAACGAGGTGCCGAGCAACACACACCAGGGAGTACGAGATGTTCGAGTACGAGATGGCCGCAGCCCGCAGCGCCGACCTCATCCGCGAGGCCGACGCGTACCGCCTGATGCGGGAGGCCAAGAAGGCGCGCCGCGCCTCGTCGCGAAGCCAGGAACCCGAAGGGTCGGTGAGAGGGCACCGGAACCGCTTCACCCGCGCCGCGTAAACCGCGTCGCGAACCGTGGCAACTGACACGTGATGAGAAGCGCACCGATAACGAGTGCCGCCGGGCCGGACGTCTGTGCGATGCTCGGCGACGTGGAGACCAGATCTGTCAGCCCGGTGTTCGTCGGCCGAGCCGACGAACTGGCCGTACTCACCGACGCACTCACCCGCGCCGCCGACGGGGAACCGCAGGCGATGCTCATCGGGGGAGAGGCCGGAGTCGGCAAGACCCGCCTCACCGAGGAGTTCCTCTGCGAGGCGGCCCGCCGCGGCGCGGTGGTCGCCGTCGGAGGCTGTGTGGAGATCGGGGCGGAGGGACTTCCCTTCGCCCCGTTTTCGACTGCCCTGCGCACGCTGCACCGCCGGCTCCCCGAGGAGCTCGCCGCCGCGACCGCGGGCCAGCAGGACGAACTCGCCCGGATCCTCCCCGAGCTCGGCGACACCCCGCGCGGCCCGCACGACGAGGAAAGCACCGCCCGGCTCTTCGAACTGACGGCCCGGATGCTGGAACGGCTCGCCGCCGAACGCACCGTGGTCCTCGTCCTGGAGGACCTGCACTGGGCGGACACCTCCACCCGGCACCTGCTCTCCTACCTCTTCCGCTCCCTCGCCGGCGGCCGGCTCGTCGTCGTCGCCACCTACCGCGCGGACGACGTCCACCGGCGCCACCCGCTGCGCCCCCTCCTCGCCGAACTGGACCGGCTCCGCACCGTCCGGCGCATCGAGCTGCCCCGCTTCAACCGGGCCGAGGTGCGCCGCCAACTCGCCGGGATCCTCGCCTCGCAGCCCGACGAGGAATTCGTGGACTCCGTCTTCGACCGCTCCGACGGCAACGCCTTCTTCGTCGAGGAACTGGTCGCCTCCCGGGAGAGCGGATGCCGCGCCGGGCTCACCGAATCCCTGCGCGACCTGCTCCTCGTCCGCGTCGAGGTCCTCCCGGACGAGGCCCAGCGCGTGGTGCGGATCGTCGCCGAGGGCGGCTCCACCGTGGAGTACCCGCTGCTGCGCGCCGTCGCCGGGCTCACCGAGGACGAGCTGATCGAAGCCCTCCGGGCGGCCGTGGGCGCCAACATCCTGCTCGCCACCACCGACGGCGACGGCTACCGCTTCCGCCACTCGCTGGTCCGCGAGGCCGTCAGCGACGATCTGCTGCCCGGCGAGCGCTCCCGCGTCAACCGCCGCTACGCCGAGGCCCTGGAGGCCGACGAGTCCCTGATCCGCGCCGAGGAGCGGATCATCCGGCTCGCCAGCTACTGGTACCACGCGAACGACCCGTCCAAGGCGCTGCCCGCCGCACTCGCCGCCTCGGTGGCCGCCCGCCGCCGGCACGCCCACTCCGAGCAGCTGCGCCTGCTGGAACGGGCGATGGACCTGTGGGAGAGCGCCCCGGAGGAGGTCCGCGAGGCGCTGCGCCCGGCGGACTACACCGAGGTGTACCCGCCGTGCGGCTGCGACCCGTCGACCACCCCGCTCCAGCACCTGGACCTGCTGGCCGAGGCGACCGTCGCGGCCCGCTACGGAGGGGAGCGGGAACGCGCCCTGAAGATCACCAAGACGGCGCTGCGCCTGCTGGACGACGGCCACGACCCGCTGCGGGCCGCCTGGTTCTGGACCGAGCGCTCCCGGCTGGTGGCCGGCCTGGGCCGCGGGGACGGCTGGGAGGAGATCGCCAAGGCCCAGGAACTCGTCCAGGGGCTGCCCCCGTCCCAGGTGCACGCCGAGGTCCTGGTCCGGGCCGCGGGCTGGGGCATGCTCCACGACCCGGGCCCGGGCAACCTTGCCGCCGCCGAACGCGCCGTCGCCTACGCGCGGATGGTCGGCGCCGAGGAGGTGGAGCTCAACGCCCGGATCACGGTCGGCTGCCTGCTCACCGACTCGGGCACGGGCGAGGCCGGCCTCGCCGAGCTGCTCGCGGTCAAGGAGCGGGCCACCGAACTCGGGCTCACCGTGCTCGCGGGACGTGCACATATCAACCTTTCCTCTCAGTTGGAAGCCATGGGGCGGTCGAGGGAAGCCGTCGAGCTGGCCGAAGAGGGGGCCGAACTCGTCAGCAGGTCCCGGCTGTTGGACACCGAGGCCTGGGTGCGCGGCAATCTGGCCGAGAGCCTCTACAGCCTCGGCCGCTGGGACGAGGCCGCCGAGGCTGCCCGGCGCACGCTGCTCGTCGGGCAGAGCGCGGCCCCGCGCGGCTCCGCCGCCTCCCGGCTCGCCTATCTGGCGCTGGCCCGCGGCGAACTGACCGAGGCGTCCCACCAGCTCGCCGCCGCCCACGCCCACTTCGGCACGCACGACACCCAGCCCCAGCACCGGATCCCGCTGTACCGCCTCGCGGTCGGGGTCGCCGCGGAGGAGGGCAGGATCGCCGACGTGCGCGCCGAGACCGCCGCCGCCGTCGCCTACGGATTCCCGCTCGGGCAGCACCGCTACGCCTGGCCGCTGCTGCTCGCCGCCGCCTCCGCCGAGGCGGACGCCCGGGGACTCCCCGCCGCCGAAGCCGGCCGGGACGCCGCCCTGGACGTGCTGCGCGACGCCGCCCGCCGGCTCGCCACCCCGGTCCCGGTGTGGGCCGCCCACGCCGAGTACCTGCGCGCCGAGCTACTCCGGGCGCAGGCGCTGGACACCGTCGCCGACTGGACCGCCGTCGAGGAAGCCGTCCGCCCGCTGGAGCGCCCGTACCTGCTGGCCAGGGCCCACCACCGGCTCGCCGAGGCCCTGCTGGCCGCGGGCGGCGACCGCGAGCCGGCGGCCGCCCTGCTCCGCGCGGCCTACGCCACCGCCGACCGCCTCGGCTCACGCCGGCTGCGCGAGGACCTGGCCCTGCTGGCACAGCGCGCCCGGCTCCCGCTCAGCGCCGTCGGCGCGGCCTCGGAGCCGCCTCCACCGCAGGCCGACCCGGTCGAGGCACTCGGCCTGACCAGCCGCGAGCGGGACGTACTGCGCCTGGTGGCGGCCGGCAGCACCAACCGCAAGATCGCCGAGGAGCTCTTCATCTCCCCGAAGACCGCCAGCGTGCACGTCTCGAACATCCTGGCGAAGCTGGGCGTCGCAGGCCGGGGCGAGGCGGCGGCCGTCGCCCACCGGCTGCGCCTCTTCGCCCCCTCCGGGCCCGTCAGTGCGCAGCCGGAGGATGCTCGCCGGGGCGTATGAGCACCTTGCCGGACTCCAGGTCTATCGGACCCCGTCCCGGGTCCCCGTCATTGACGTCGACCCGGGACAGCTCCAGCCGCTTCTTTTCCTCGTCCGTGTGCTTGCGCCCCGGATTGAACAGCTCCTCGATCATGTTGAACACCGCGCCCACCGCACCTTTCGCCCCCTGCCGGGGCCATGCCGGTTACCGCACCGTCAGTGTCAGGATCCTGTCGTCGCCCGCTTCCGGCGACCCGCGCCCATCCGTCTCGCTCGTGACCAGCAGCAATCTGTCCCCGCCGAGGGCCACCACCGTCCGCAGCCGGCCGTACTTCCCCTCCAGGAAGGCCTCGGGCTCCGCCACCGGCACCGCCCCGGCCAGCGGGATCCGCCACAGCCGGTTGCCCTTCAGCCCGGCCATCCATATCGACCCCTCGGCCCAGGCGATCCCACTGGGCGAGGCCTCATCGGTCTTCCACACGGCCACCGGATCCCGGAATCCCGGCTTGCCGGCCTTCCCCTCGGCCTCGGGCCAGCCGTAGTTCGCGCCCGGCTCGATCAGATTCAGTTCGTCCCAGGTGTTCTGGCCGAACTCGGCCGCCCACAGCCGCTTGTCCTTGTCCCAGGCCAGACCCTGCACATTGCGGTGCCCGTAGGAATAGACGACCGAATCCGCCTCCGGGTTGCCGTGCACCGGATCCCCGTCCGGGGTCATCCGCAGGATCTTGCCGCCCAGCGACTTCTTGTCCTGCGCGAGCCCCGTCTCACCGGTCTCGCCCGTCCCCGCGTAGAGCATCTTGTCCGGGCCGAAGGCGATCCTGCCGCCGTTGTGGATCAGGCCCTTGGGGATCCCCCGGAACACCGTGTCGGGGGCGCCCAGTTGCTGCCCGGCAGGCCGCTGCTCGTCATAGCGCATCCGGGCGATGCGGTTGTCGGACTCGGTCGTGAAGTACGCGTACACCAGCCGGTCCGAGGCGAAGGAGGGCGACAGCGCCAGACCCATCAGCCCGCCCTCCCCGCCCGGGGCCACCCCGGGCACCTTCCCGATCTGCGTCACCGCGCCCGAGCCCACCGCGACCCTGCTGATCGTGCCCTTGTCCCGCGAGGCCACCAGCAGGTCCCCGCCGGGCAGCGGGGCCACGCCCCACGGGGACTCCAGCCCCTTGGCGACCTCGCCGGTCACCGTCACGGCACCCTTGGCCGGCGGGCCGGCGGCCTCCGGCGAGGCGGACGCACCCCCCGAGGCCGACGACGAGGCCCCCGGCGATCCGGAGCCCGGAGAGGCCGTCCCCGGTGGCGAGCCGCCCGGCCGCGCCCCTGGGCCGCCCTCCGGCGAGCATCCTGCCGCCAGCAACGCCCCGCACCCGGCCAGCGCGACCGCCGCCAGCACACCCCGCCGCCCTGCGCCCTGCCCCGCGTACTCCACGTTCCCCGTGCTCCCCGTGTTCCCCACGCGCCTCACGGTCCCCACCCGTCCGTATCGCATCGCCCTGCTCCCTTCCGGTCCCTCCGATCGTGCCCTTTCATCTGTCTCAACAGCCCGGACACTTCTCGAAGTTCCATCACTCGTACACCCGATCGAGTGGTTGTCGGTCAGTCCCAGGCCTCCACCGCGACCGGGAGCGCCGCGATCTCGGCCAGATCCCCTGCCGTGAGTCGCACCTCCGCCGCCCGGGCGTTCTCCGCCGCCCAGTGCGCCCGGTCCGCCCCCGGCACCGGAACCACCTGCGGCCCCTGCGCCAGCACCCACGCCAGCGCCACCTGCGCCGCCGTGACCTCGGGCCCGTGCCGCCCCGCCACCCGCCGCAGCCCCGCCACCAGCCCCTGGTTCGAAGCCATCGCGTACGCCGTGAACCGCGGATGCCGAGCCCGTACGTCCTCGGACTCGAAGCCCTCGCCCGGCGTGAGCGTCCCGGTCAGGAACCCGCTGCCCAGCGGCATCGCCGCCAGGAACCCCACCCCGCGCGCCGCGCACCACGGCAGCAGCTGCCACGCCGCCTCCGGCGACCACACCGACAGCTCCGCCTGGACCGCGCTCACCGGGAACACCTGCTGCGCCCGCTCCAGGTGCCGCACGGTCGTCGCGTACGCGCGGTCCCCGCGCCGCCCCGCCCCCGGTCCGGCCCCCGCACCCAGCGCACAGAACCCGAGCGCCCGCACCTTCCCCGCGCCCACCAGCTCCGCCATCGCCCCCCACGTCTCCTCCACCGGCACGTCCGGATCCACCCGGTGCAACTGGTAGAGGTCTATGACATCGGTCCGCAGCCGCCGCAGCGAGGCGTCGCAGGCCCGCCGCAGATAGCCGGGCCGCCCGTCGGCCACCACGTGCTGATCACCCGCCCGCAGGCCCACCTTGGCCGATATGAACGCCTCCGACCGCCGCTCCCGCAGCACCCGCCCGAGCAGCAGCTCGTTGGTGAACGGCCCGTACACATCGGCCGTATCCAGCAGGTTCGACCCCAGGTCCAGCGCCGCATGTACGGCGGCCAACGACTCCTGACCCCGCCGGCGCGAAGGCGCGTACGCCCAGCTCATCGGCATGCAGCCGAGCCCGATGGCGCCCACCGTCAGCGCCCCCGCCCCGATCGACCTGCGCTCCACCCGTGCGTCCCCCTCCTGCTCCCGCCCCCAAACTAACGGCTTGATCCGCATCCCTTGGCATAGCCTCCTGATCATGACCGCAAAGACCGCCGACGTCTGGCTCCCGTTCCCCGCCGAGGAGATCGAAGGCCTCCCCGACACCTTCCGGTACCGCCTCTGGGACGGCGAGGACGCCTTCCCGGCCGATCCGGCCGACTGCCTCTTCTACGTCACGCCCTACATGAAGTCCCCCGAGGTCACCGTCCGGCCGCTGGCGGCGATGCCCGCCCTGCGGGTCGTGCAGACCCTGACCGCCGGCATCGACCACGTCCTGGGCGGTCTCGGCGACCTGCACCCCGGCGTACGGCTCTGCAACGCGGCCGGTGTCCACACGGCGAGCACCGCCGAACTCGCCCTCACCCTGGTCCTCGCCTCCCTGCGCGGCATCCCCGGCATGGTCCGGGGCCAGGACCGCGAGGAGTGGCACGGCGGCTTCTACGAGGCGCTCGCCGACAAGTCCGTCCTGATCGTCGGCTACGGATCGATCGGCGCGGCCGTCGAGGACCGGCTCGTGCCCTTCGAGTGCGGGCGGATCGCCCGCGTCGCCCGATCCGCGCGCGACAGTGCCCGCGGCCCCGTCCACGCGCTGGCCGACCTGCCCGAACTCCTGCCGCAGGCCGATGTGGTGATCCTCACGACGCCGCTGACCGACGCCACCCGCGGCCTGGCCGGCGCCGCGTTCCTCGGCCGGATGAAGGACGGCGCCCTGCTCGTGAACGTGGCGCGAGGCCCTGTCGTCGACACCAAGTCCCTCCTGGCGGAGGTGGAGTCGGGCCGGCTGCGCGCGGCGCTCGACGTCACCGACCCGGAACCGCTGCCCGCCGGGCACCCGCTCTGGCATGCTCCGAATGTCCTGATCACGCCTCATGTGGGCGGCAGCAGCTCGGCTTTCGAGCCCCGGGCCAAGCGCCTGCTGGCACGCCAGCTGACCCGGTTCGCCGCCGGAGAGCCCGTGGAACACACGGTGCTGATCACCGAGTGACGTGCGATGCGCACGCTCCGCAGTCACCCGGATGCACTCAGTGGGTGCAACTCCCCCATGGTAACGGAGAGTAGAGAAGGTATGTCCCTGAGTGACGAAAGTGGTGTATCGTCCGGAAGAAGGGGCTGCGCCAGGAACGTCTGGCGCTGGGGAGTGATCGGACACTTTGGGGGGCGACGGGCGATGCACGGCCAATGGACGAAGGATCCGACGCGGTACAGCCGCCGGAGGCGACGCTGTCGAGACTGGGCTGCACCGGAACAAGTCGGCGAGGGGGACCGGTGAGTGCCCCGGGGGCGGCGCTCCTGAACCGCCCGTCCCTCTCGGGCGGAGGCAAGGGCCTGGCGATGCAGCTGCTCCTGGCGGTGATCAGCGGCGGGTACGCCGTCGGTGCCGCCCTCAACTGGGGGTCGGAGGAAGTCGCCGAGATCATGGGCGACTTCGGGCTCAGCGCGGCCGGCTTACTCGCCGCGGTCTCCTGCTACACCTACGCGCGGGCCATCGACAGCCGTGAACGCCCCGCCTGGCTGCTCTTCGCCTTCTCCTCCCTGATGGGCGCCGGCGGCAACGCCGTCTGGGGCTGGTACGAGGTGATCCTCGGCCAACCCGTGCCGAAGCCCTCGCTCGCCGACTTCGCCTTCCTCTGCTTCGCCCCGCCCGCCATCGTGGGCCTGCTCGTCCTCGCCAAACGGCCCGTCACGCGTGCCGGCTGGGTGTGCCTCGGGCTCGACTCCTGGCTCATCGGCGGCTCGCTCCTCACCCTGTCGTGGAGCCTGGCCCTCGCCCACGCGGCGCGGACCGCCCAGTCCGGCGCCCCCGGCAGCGTCCCGCGCGCCGCGCTCTCCCTCGCCTACCCGCTCCTGGACATCGCGCTGGTCTCGATGGTCCTGGTCCTGCACTTCCGGCGGTCCGAGACCAACCGCTCCGCCGTCAACACCGCCATCGCGGCGCTGGCCCTGACCGTGCTCAGCGACGCCCTCTTCACCTCGCCGCTGCTCAGCGCCGGGTACCAGTCCGGGCAGCTGCTCGACGCCGGCTGGTTCGCGGGCTCGCTGCTGCTCGCGTACGCGCCCTGGGGCGCCCGGCGCGTCCACCCCGGCCCGGAGCCCGCCGGCCACCCGCGCGCCGAGCGTCCGCACAGCCGCCCCATCACCGGCTCGCTGCCCGCCCTCACCCCCTACCTGGCGGCCGCGGTGTGCACCCTGGGGATCCTCTACAACGTCGTCGACGGCCGGAAGGTCGACCGGATGGTCGTCTTCACCGGCTGCACGGTCGTGCTCGCCCTCGTCATCCGCCAGGGCATCATGCTCCTCGACAACATCGCGCTGACGCAGGAGCTGGCCCAGAAGGAGAACCACTTCCGCTCCCTGGTCCAGGGCTCCAGCGACGTCATCATGATCGCCGCGCCGACCGGCACCCTGCGCTACGTGAGCCCCGCCGCCGCCGGGGTCTACGGCCGTGAGGCGGAGGAGCTCGTCGGCACCGAGCTCGCCACCCTGATCCACCCCGACGACCTCGGCCGGGTGGTCCACGAGGTGCGCCGCTTCCTCGCCGCACCGCCCACCGAGGAGCCCACCACCCGCATCGAGTGCCGGTTCAAGTCGGGCGGCGGCGAGTGGCTCAATGTGGAGTCCACCGTCAACCGCCACCAGGGCGGGCTCATCCTCAACAGCCGGGACGTCACCGAGCGGGTCCGGCTCCAGGCACAGCTCCAGCACAGCGCCGAGCACGATCCGCTCACCGACCTGCCCAACCGGGCCCTGTTCACCCGCCGGGTCCGCCAGGCCCTGACCGGCCGGCGCGCGGGCGACCACAGCACCGCCGTGCTCTTCATCGACCTCGACGGCTTCAAGGCCGTCAACGACACCATCGGCCACCAGGCGGGCGACGAGCTGCTCATCGAGGCCGCGCGCCGGCTCCAGGACTCGGTCCGGGCCGGGGACACCGCGGCCCGCCTCGGCGGCGACGAGTTCGCCGCGCTGATCCTGGGCGACGGCAGCCGCGACCGCAGCGCCCGCGAGTACCAGGTGCACGAGATCGCCGACCGGCTGCGCACCACCCTCTCCCAGCCGTACCGGATCGCCGGGAGCGAGGTCCGGGTCGCCGCCAGCATCGGCGTGGCCTTCGCGGACCCCGGCATCACCCCTTCGGACCTGATGCGCAACGCGGATCTCGCGATGTACCGGGCCAAGGCGGGGGGCAAGGACCGCGTCGAGCTGTACGCCCCGCAGATGCAGGCCGAGACCGTACGGAAGGCCGAACTGGCGGGGCGGCTGCGGACCGCGCTGCACGAGGGCGAGTTCGCCCTGCTGCACCAGCCCGTGGTGTCGCTGGCCACCGGCGAGATCTCCGTGGTGGCCGCCCAGGCCCGCTGGCGGTCCGCCCAGGGGATCCTCTTCACCCCGGCGGAGTTCCTCCGGGTGGCCGAATACAGCGAGGGCGCCGCGTCCGGGGCCGGCCCCGATGCCTCGCGCACCGCCGAGCTGGGGCGCTGGCTGCTGGAGCAGGCCGTGGAACAGGCCGCCGACCGGCACCGGGCCGGGCACGACGCACCCGTGGCCGTCCGGATGACCGCCCAGCGGCTCCTCGACCGCGCCGTGCCCCTGGGCTCCGTGGAAGCCCTGCTGACCCGGCACGGGCTCCCCTCCGGGGCCCTGGTCCTCGAGCTCGCGGTATCCGACCCCAGAGTGCCCTTCGACGACCTGGAGCGCCGCCTCACGGCCCTGCACCGGCTCGGCGTGGGAATCGCCCTGGACGGCTTCGGCAGCGGCTACGCCGCCATCAGTGCCCTGCGCCGCCTCCCGGTGGACATGCTCAAGCTGGACCGCGGCCTGGTGGAAGGGGTCGTCGAGTCCGCCCGCCTCCACAAGATCACGGCAGGATTGTTGCGGATCGCAAATGATCTGGGCATGCAGTCCGTGGCCGACGGGGTGGACCTCCCCGAACAGGTGATGGCCCTGCGTGCCATGGGGTGCACCCACGGCCAGGGAATGGCCTTCTCCGGGCCACTCGACGAATACAGGCTGCGCCGCGCCCTCGTGCGCGGTACGTTCCCAGTACCGGGTGGAGCGGTCCAACCCGCCCTGGCCGGAGGTTCGCCCGGGGGCTCGATGGCCATCCGCAGAGGCTCACATAATGAGACGCCCGTCCCACCTACTTGACATCACCCTCCCGCCGGAGGGAGGGTCAGTGCCATGCGCACCCGAATTCTCGTACTTGGAAAGCGCGTCGGCTGAAGCCGGGACCAGCATGTCCCCGCTCAACGCACCCGACGCGCTCCCCTCGCTTGCCTCCTGGCACGAGGGGTTTTTTGTTGCACTGGCACAGAGTCGAATCCTCGTAAAACCCTCAGCTTCGAGAAGAGAATGCCGATGACCGAGCAGGCCACCGGGGCCCACCATCCGCAGCCGCGGCCCCGTTCCGGCGGACAGCAGTCCGCCGCAGTTGAGCACGTCACGGGCGCGCAGTCCCTCATCCGCTCTCTCGAAGAGGTGGGGTGCGACACCGTCTTCGGTATTCCGGGCGGCGCCATCCTCCCCGCGTACGACCCGATGATGGACTCCAAGAAGGTCCGTCACATCCTGGTCCGCCACGAGCAGGGGGCCGGCCACGCCGCCACCGGCTACGCGCAGGCCACCGGCAAGGTCGGCGTCTGTATGGCCACCTCCGGCCCGGGTGCCACCAACCTGGTCACCCCGATCGCCGACGCGCACATGGACTCCGTCCCGCTCGTCGCGATCACCGGCCAGGTCTCCTCCAAGGCGATCGGCACCGACGCCTTCCAGGAGGCGGACATCGTCGGCATCACCATGCCGATCACCAAGCACAACTTCCTGGTCACCAAGGCCGAGGACATCCCGAGGACGATCGCCGAGGCGTTCCACATCGCCGCCACCGGCCGTCCCGGCCCGGTCCTGGTCGACATCGCCAAGGACGCGCTCCAGGCGAAGACCACCTTCTCCTGGCCGCCCACCCAGGACCTCCCCGGCTACCGGCCGGTCACCAAGCCGCACGCCAAGCAGATCCGCGAGGCCGCCAAGCTCATCTGCCAGGCCAAGCGCCCGGTCCTGTACGTCGGCGGCGGCGTCATGAAGTCCGGCGCGACCGCCGAGCTGAAGGTCCTCGCCGAGCTGACCGGGGTCCCGGTCACCACCACCCTGATGGCCCTCGGCTCCTTCCCCGACAGCCACCCGCTGCACGTCGGCATGCCCGGCATGCACGGCGCGGTCACCGCCGTCACCGCGCTCCAGAAGTCGGACCTGCTGATCGCGCTCGGCACCCGCTTCGACGACCGCGTCACCGGCAAGCTGGACAGCTTCGCCCCGTTCGCCAAGATCATCCACGCGGACATCGACCCGGCCGAGATCGGCAAGAACCGCGCGGTCGACGTCCCGATCGTCGGTGACGCCCGCGAGGTCATCGCCGACCTGATCCAGGCCGTCCAGGCTGAGCACACCGAGGGCAACGCCGGCGACTACACCGCCTGGTGGAACGACCTGAACCGCTGGCGCGACACCTACCCGCTGGGCTACGACCTGCCCGAGGACGGCATGCTGTCGCCCCAGCAGGTCATCGAGCGGATCGGCGCGCTCGCGCCGAAGGGCACCATCTACGCGGCCGGCGTCGGCCAGCACCAGATGTGGGCCTCGCACTTCGTCAAGTACGAGGAGCCCCGCACCTGGCTGAACTCCGGCGGCGCCGGAACCATGGGCTACGCGGTCCCGGCCGCGATGGGCGCCAAGGTCGGCATGCCGGAGCGCACGGTCTGGGCGATCGACGGTGACGGCTGCTTCCAGATGACCAATCAGGAACTGGTCACCTGCGCGCTGAACAACATCCCGATCAAGGTCGCGATCATCAACAACGGCGCGCTGGGCATGGTCCGCCAGTGGCAGACCCTGTTCTACAACCAGCGGTACTCCAACACCGTGCTGCACGCGGACGAGACCGGCCACGACACGGTCGGCTCCCAGCTCGGCGAGTCCGTCGCCCCCCGCAAGGGCACCCGCGTCCCGGACTTCGTCAAGCTGTCCGAGGCCATGGGCTGCGTGGCGCTGCGCTGTGAGGACCCGGCCGACCTGGACAAGGTCATCGCCGAGGCCAACGCGATCAACGACCGCACGGTCGTGATCGACTTCATCGTCCACGAGGACGCCATGGTGTGGCCGATGGTCGCCGCCGGCACCTCCAACGACGAGGTCATGGCAGCCCGGGGCGTCCGTCCCGACTTCGGCGACAACGAAGACGACTGAGCCGAGAGAGCCTGAGAGAGAGAACGACTCACATGTCCAAGCACACGCTCTCCGTCCTGGTCGAGAACACGCCCGGCATCCTCGCCCGGATCGCCGCGCTGTTCTCCCGCCGCGGGTTCAACATCGACTCCCTCGCGGTCGGTGTCACCGAGCACCCCGACATCTCCCGCATCACCATCGTCGTGAATGTCGAGGACCTGCCGCTCGAGCAGGTGACCAAGCAGCTGAATAAGCTGGTCAACGTGCTCAAGATCGTCGAGCTGGAGTCGCACAACGCGATCGAGCGCGAACTCGTTCTGGTGAAGGTCCGCGCCGACAACGAGACGCGGTCGCAGATCGTCGAGATCGTCCAGCTGTTCCGCGCCAAGACGGTCGACGTCTCCCCGGAGGCCGTCACCATCGAGGCCACCGGCGGTGCCGACAAGCTCGGCGCGATGCTCAAGATGCTGGAGCCCTTCGGCATCAAGGAGCTCGTGCAGTCCGGCACGATCGCCATAGGGCGTGGCGGGCGGTCCATCACGGACCGCAGCCTGCGGGCGCTCGACCGCAGCGCCTGACCGTCCGGATCATGCGTCAGTTCGCATTGCGTCAGTTCGCATAGCGAGACCCGAAACTCAGATTCCGTTCCCCGCCGTACGGTGGGAGCAACACCAGCGCACCAAGGAGATATCCCAGTGGCCGAGCTGTTCTACGAGAACGACGCCGACCTGTCCATCATCCAGGGCCGCAAGGTCGCGGTCATCGGTTACGGCAGCCAGGGCCACGCCCACGCGCTGTCGCTCCGTGACTCCGGCGTCGACGTCGTCGTCGGCCTGAAGGAGGGCTCGAAGTCCAAGGCCAAGGCCGAGGAGCAGGGCCTGAAGGTCGTCCCCGTGGCCGAGGCCGCCGAGTGGGCGAACGTCATCATGATCCTGACGCCGGACCCGCTGCAGGCCGAGATCTACGAGGAGTCCATCAAGGACCACCTCAAGGACGGCGACGCGCTCTTCTTCGGCCACGGCTTCAACGTCCGCTACGGCTTCATCAAGCCCCCGGCCAACGTGGACGTCGCCCTCGTCGCCCCGAAGGGCCCGGGCCACCTCGTCCGCCGCCAGTACGAGGAGGGTCGCGGCGTTCCGTGCATCGCGGCCGTCGAGCAGGACCACTCCGGCAACGCCTTCGCCCTCGCGCTCTCGTACGCGGCCGGCATCGGCGGCACCCGCGCCGGTGTCATCAAGACCACCTTCACCGAGGAGACCGAGACCGACCTGTTCGGTGAGCAGGCCGTCCTCTGCGGTGGCGCCTCCGCCCTGGTCAAGGCCGGTTTCGAGACCCTGACCGAGGCCGGCTACCAGCCGGAGATCGCGTACTTCGAGTGCCTGCACGAGCTGAAGCTCATCGTGGACCTCATGTACGAGGGCGGCCTGGAGAAGATGCGCTGGTCGGTCTCCGAGACCGCCGAGTGGGGCGACTACATCACCGGCCCCCGCATCATCACCGACGCCACCAAGGCCGAGATGAAGAAGGTCCTCGCGGAGATCCAGAGCGGCGAGTTCGCCAACACCTGGATGGCCGAGTACAAGGCCGGTCTGCCGAAGTACAACGAGTACAAGAAGGCCGACGAGGCGCACCTGCTGGAGACCACCGGCAAGAAGCTGCGCAAGCTCATGAGCTGGGTCGACAGCAGCGAGAACTGATCTTGCGGCGGCGGGGCCGGGACGCTGGGTCCCGGCCCCGCCGGCGTAGTGCTCAGACCTGCGTCGGACGGGCCGGAACGCGCTCCTCGTGCACCCGGCTTGTCCAACCCGGCCAACCACGGAAGGGTGATCCTTCCGTACAGGCGGAAATCCGGTCCGTCAGCGCTTATACACTGCTCAACACAACGCGTCAGGCCCACAGTGTCGTGCGTCTTCCACGCGGCTACCCCCTCCACCGCCTGCGGCCGTCGGGACGGCCGTCCGCACTGGACTTGTGAGGACCCACGTGAGCTCGAAACCTGTCGTACTCATCGCCGAAGAGCTGTCGCCTGCCACCGTGGAGGCGCTCGGCCCCGACTTCGAGATCCGGCACTGCAACGGCGCTGACCGCGCCGAGCTGCTGCCCGCGATCGTCGACGTCGACGCGATCCTCGTCCGCTCCGCCACCAAGGTCGACGCCGAGGCCATCGCCGCCGCCAAGAAGCTGCGGGTCGTCGCCCGCGCCGGCGTCGGTCTGGACAACGTGGACGTCTCCGCCGCCACCAAGGCCGGCGTGATGGTCGTCAACGCCCCGACCTCGAACATCGTGACCGCCGCCGAGCTCGCCTGCGGCCTGCTCGTCGCCACCGCCCGCAACATCCCGCAGGCCAACACCGCCCTGAAGAACGGCGAGTGGAAGCGGAACAAGTACACGGGTGTCGAGCTCAGCGAGAAGACCCTCGGCGTCGTCGGCCTCGGCCGCATCGGCGTCCTGGTCGCGCAGCGCATGTCGGCCTTCGGCATGAAGATCGTCGCGTACGACCCCTACGTACAGCCCGCGCGCGCCGCCCAGATGGGCGTCAAGATGCTGACGCTGGACGAACTCCTCGAGGTCGCCGACTTCATCACCGTGCACCTGCCCAAGACCCCCGAGACCCTCGGTCTCATCGGGGACGAGGCCCTGCACAAGGTGAAGCCGTCCGTCCGCATCGTCAACGCCGCCCGCGGCGGGATCGTGGACGAGGCCGCGCTGTACTCGGCCATCAAGGAGGGCCGCGTCGCCGGCGCCGGTCTCGACGTGTACGCGAAGGAGCCCTGCACGGACTCCCCGCTGTTCGAGCTCGACCAGGTCGTCTGCACCCCGCACCTCGGCGCGTCCACGGACGAGGCCCAGGAGAAGGCCGGTGTCTCGGTCGCCAAGTCGGTGCGCCTCGCGCTCGCCGGTGAGCTCGTACCGGACGCGGTCAACGTCCAGGGCGGCGTCATCGCCGAGGACGTCCGTCCGGGCCTGCCCCTCGCCGAGAAGCTCGGCCGCATCTTCACCGCCCTCGCGGGCGAGGTCGCGGTCCGCCTCGACGTCGAGGTCTGCGGCGAGATCACCCAGCACGACGTCAAGGTGCTCGAACTCTCCGCGCTCAAGGGCGTCTTCGAGGACGTCGTCGACGAGACGGTCTCCTACGTCAACGCGCCGCTCTTCGCGCAGGAGCGCGGTGTCGAGGTCCGTCTGACCACCAGCTCGGAGTCCCCGGACCACCGCAACGTGGTGACCGTCCGCGGCACCCTGTCGGACGGCCAGGAGGTCTCGGTCTCCGGCACCCTCGCGGGCCCGAAGCACCTTCAGAAGATCGTCGGCATCGGCGAGTACGACGTGGACCTGGCGCTCGCCGACTTCATGGCCGTGCTGCGCTACGCCGACCGCCCGGGCGTGGTCGGCGCCGTCGGCCGCATCCTCGGCGAGGCCGGCCTGAACATCGCGGGCATGCAGGTCGCCCGCGCCGAGGCGCACGGCGAGGCCCTCGCGGTCCTCACCGTCGACGCGGAGGTCCCGGCGGCCGTCCTCGCGGAGATCTCGGCCGAGATCGGCGCCGTCTCGGCGCGCACGGTCAGCCTCGGCTGACCCGTACGACACGGCGAAGGGCCCGGGGGGAGACCCCCGGGCCCTTTCGCGTTCCGCCGGACACCGCGCCCTTGCGGCGATCAGTTGTACGTCGGCACCTGCATGCCGGCTCCGGGAACCTCGGCCTGCGCCGCCGCGGGCGGGGCCGGGGCTTCGATCCCCCGCATCAGGGCCGCGGCGAGCAGCGCCGCCCCGAGCAGCAGCGCCGTACCGCCCCAGGCCGCGTACTGCATTCCGTGGACGAAGGCCTCGCGGGCCAGGTTCAGCACCTGCTCACCGGCGGCTCCGCCGAGCTGCCGGGCGGTGGCCACCGCCCCGCCCAGGGTCTCCCGCACGGCGGGCTCGGAGTCCGCCAGGTCGCTGCGGTAGACCGCGGTGCCCAGGCTGCCCAGCACCGCCATGCCGAGCGCGCCCCCGAACTCCTGGCCCGTCTCCAGCAGCGAGGCGGCGGATCCGGCCTTCTCGGCGGGGGCCGAGGCCAGCGCCATGTCCGAGACCAGGGACATCACGGTGACGATGCCGGAGGCCAGCGCCCCGGCGCCGATCAGCAGCAGCCACAGGGAGTCGGTGCCCACCAGGCTGATCAGGGCGAAGCCGGCGGCGGCGAGGACGAACCCGCCGGCGATGACGTAGGCCCGCTCCACCTTCTGGGCCAGGGCCGCGGAGACCGGGGCCGCGGCGCCGATCACCACCGAGGGGGCCAGGCTCCACAGGGCGGCTTCCAGGGTGCCCATGCCCAGCACGGACTGGAGGTACTGGGTGGTGAAGTAGGCCGAGCCCATCATGGCGAAGGCGGCGATGGTGTTGAGGCCGATGCCCGCCCCGAATCCGCGCCGGCCGAAGAGGGCCCGGGGGACCATCGCGTCGTCACGGCTGCGCTGGCGGCGGACGAAGACGTACCCGAAGGCCAGGCCGAGGGCGAGCGAGCCGAGGTGGAGGGGCTCGAAGCCGTCGGCGGCGATCTCCTTGAGGCCGTAGACGACCGGCAGTACGGCAGCCATGGACAGCGGGACGCTCAGGAGGTCGAAGCGGCCGGGGGCCGGGTCCTTGAACTCCGGGACCAGCACGGGGACCAGGACCAGCAGGAGCAGCATCGCGGGCACGTTGATGAGGAAGACCGAGCCCCAGTAGAAGTGGTTCAGCATCACACCGCTGAGCACCGAACCGAGGGCGATTCCGCCGGTCATGGCCCCGGACCAGATGGCGATGGCCTTGCCGCGCTGCCTGTCGTCCTGGAAGAGGTTCCGTACGAGGGCCAGCGTGGAGGGCATCAGGGTCGCGCCGCCGATGCCGAGCAGGACGCGGCAGGCGATGAGCATCTCGGCGCTGGTGGCGTACCCGGCGCCGATCGAGGCGACGCCGAAGGCGGTCGCGCCGATCAGCAGCAGCTTGCGGCGGCCGATCCGGTCGCCGAGCGAACCCATCGTGATCAGCAGGCCGGAGAGGGCGAAGGCGTAGCTGTCGAAGATCCAGAGCTGCTGGGTGGCGCTCGGGTCGAGCTGCTCGGTGATGGCCGGGATGGCGAAGTAGAGGACGGAGACGTCCATCGAGACGAGGAGCAGGGGCAGCACGAGAACGGTGAAAGCGATCCATTCGCGGCGGCCGGCGAGGCGCACTGTGGCGGCGGGGTTCGTCATGAGGAGGAATGTACAGCTGTCATAAACGCTTGTCTAGAACGGTTGTGTAGAACTTTTGTCTAGGACAACTGTCTTGCTACGGTGTGGGCATGGGACATCGCGAAGATCTGCTCGAAGGCGCCAAGAAGTGCCTGGTCGAGAAGGGGTTCGTGCGCACCACCGCGCGCGACATCGTCAGCGCCTCCGGGACGAACCTGGCGTCCATCGGCTACCACTACGGCTCGAAGGACGCCCTGCTCACCCAGGCCTTCATCGCCTTGATGGAGGAGTGGGGCGAGGTCTTCCAGGACGGCCTGGAGGGTGAGGGCGGCTCGCTGGAACGCTTCCGCGCGCTGTGGGAAGGCGTCCTCGCGCAGCACGAGAAGTCCGGCCGGATCTGGGCGGCCAGCCTGGAGGTCGCGCTGAGCGGGGACCAGCGGCCGGAGCTGCGGGCCATGCTCGCGGCCTCGCAGGGCGAGGGGCGCCGCGGCCTGATCTCGATGCTGACCGGTACGCCGGAGGACCGGCTCGACGAGCGGGACGTGCGCACGCTCGGCGCCTTCTACCAGGCGCTGCTGAACGGCCTGATGATCCAGTGGCTGTTCGATCCGGAGTCGGCGGCCACCGCCGAGGAGTTCACCGAGGGCATGCGGCGGGCCGCCGCCGCGCTCCCGCGGGTGCCGGGGGAGGACCCGGCGTAAGCGGAGCCGGAACCGCCACCGAGACCGCCCCGTCCCAGCCCCGAATCACCCGGGATGAGAGGGAGTTGCGATGGGAGCGGGAACGGGAGCGAGGGCGGGGGCGGCGACGCGGGTCAGGCTCGCGGGGGCGGTGTGCGGGGTCGCGGCCCTCGCCCTCGCGGCCGGCTGCGGCGACGCCCCGGTGCGGCAGAGCACTCCGCAGGACACCCTGCAGCGCCGCGAGGCGGTGGCGGCGGCCTGGGAGGGGTCGGCCGCCCTCGCGCGGTGGCGCGAGGACCAACGGCTCGGCCTGAACCCCCCGATCGTCATGGAGCGGGCCGAGCCGCCCATCACCCCCCTGGGCATCTCCGGCCGCCGGACGGTCCCGCTGATCGGCCACTCCGCCCTGACGGGGGACGTGGCCTCCTTCAACGTGATCGCGGGCCACGGCAATTGCGACGCCGGAGTCGCCGTCGACGTCCTGGAGGGCGCGGGCACGGTGGTCCTGGCCGGCCGGATCCTCGTCCGCACCGACCTGAAACCGGACGCCAAGTGCACCGGGGCGATGCGCAGGGCGACCGTCGCGGTCACCCTGTCCCGGCCCGTGGGCGACCGCATCCTCCTCGACGCGGCCTCGGGCGAACCGCTGGAGTTCCGCGACACGGCCGACTGAGGGGCGCTCAGCCGTGCAGGCGGGCCGCCTTCAGGGCCATGTGGAGCAGCAGGCGGTCCTCGCCCTCGTCCAGGTCGAGGCCGGTCAGCTGCTCCACCCTGGCGAGCCGGTAGTACAGCGTCTGGCGGTGGATGCCGAGGGCCGCCGCCGCGCGGCCCGCCTGGCCGGCGCAGTCCAGGAACACCTCGGCGGTGCGGGCGAGTTCGCGATGGGCCGGGCCCAGCAGGGCGCGGGCCGCCGGGTCGTCCACCGGATCGGCGGCGAGCGCCGCCAGCAGCCGGTACGGGCCGATCGCCGACCACTGGGCGACCGGGCCGAACCGGGGCTGGGCATTGGCCGCCCGGGCCGCGGCCACGGCCTGCGCCCAGGCGGCCGGCAGCTCCGTGAGGGCCCGGACGGGATCGGCGACCCCGGCGGTCACGGGGTGGGCGCCGCCCGTGCCCGCGGTCGCCGTGGCACCTGCCCCTCCCGGGCCCCCGGCTCCCGCGGTGACCGCCGCTCCCGCGGCGCCCCGGGTTGCTGCCGGCCCCCCGGCTCCCGCAGTACCCGCTGCTCCCGCGGCGCCCCGGGTTCCCGTCGGCCCGCCGGCTCCCGCGGTGACCGCCGATCCCGCGGCGGCGCGCGGCAGTAGGCGGGCCACCGCCGTCAAGGCCGGAGCCAGCGCATCCGTCGAGCGGAGCCGGAGCAGCACCGCCAGAGCCGAGCCGCCCGCCACACCGCCCTTGGCGCCGGGCTCCCCGCCAGGGACCACGCACACCGCCGCCGCGCCCGGAACCGACGCCGGCGGCTCCCCGGACCACGGCGCCACGCACACCGCCGCGTGCAGCCCGTCCCCGCCGGGGCCCAGGGCCACCCGCAGCGCCGCCACCGCCATGTCCTGCTGCCAGCCCCGCCCGGCCGTGAGCACCGCCAGGAACTCCCGCGACAGGTCCGCGCCCGCCTTCGCCTCCTCGGCGAGCAGGATCCCGATCCGCTCGGCCACCTCCATGGCCGCCGCCAGCTCCGCCGCCTGCGGGCCGGGCTCCTGGTCGAGGAGCCATACGTAGCCCTGCACGATGCCCCGGTACCGCACCGGCAGGCAGATCCGCCCCCGGAAGACCCCGGCCTCCGGCGCCGCCGGGATGCGCACCGGGCCGGTCGCGCGGGCGATGCCGAAGCCCTCGAACCAGGAGCGGACGGCCGCCGTCGACTGGCGGGTCAGGATCGAGCGGGTCCGTACCGGGTCCATGGCCGCGTCGTCGTCGCTGTCGTGCGCGCCGAAGGCGATGAGGCGGAAGTCCCGGTTCTCCAGCGTCGCCGGGGCGCCGAGCAGCGCCGAGATCTCGTCCACCAGGTCCTGGTAATCGCCCTTCACCCGGACATTCTCCCACCCCCGGAGGGGCTCTTCAGACAGATGTATGAGATCCGGGACACGGATGCGTGACAGCTGTCGATGGCAGAGGATCGAAGCGATCCTTAGGTTTCACGGTGGTTTTACTTGCGGTTTCTGCCGCGCTTTCTTCTGCCACCCGTTGGAGGTGCCCCCGTGCTGGGTCCCGTGATCCTCGCCGCTTCGCGCAGCGACAAGATGCGCCGAATCGTCTCTGCCGCCCCGGTGACCAAGCCCGTGGTGAACCGCTTCATCCCCGGGGAGACGGTCGACCAGGTCATCCCGATCGTCGAGCGGCTCACGCAGAACGGCCTGGAGGTCACCCTCGACGTCGTCGGCGAGGACATCACCGAGGTGGCGCAGTCGCACGCCGCCCGGGACGCCTACCTCCAGCTCATCGAGCGCCTCGCGGACCTCGGCCTCGGCGAGACCGTCGAGATGTCCGTGAAGCTGTCGATGTTCGGCCAGGCGCTGGAGGGCGGCCACGAGCTGGCCCTCGCCAACGTCCGCCCGGTCGTCGAGGCCGCCGCGGCCATCGGCACCACCGTGACGCTCGACGCCGAGGACCACACCACCCTCGACTCGATGTTCGCCATCCACGAGGAACTGCGCCGGGACTTCCCGCAGACCGGCTGCGTGATCCAGGCCTACCTCTTCCGCACCGAGGCCGACGCCCGCCGCCTGGCCGCCGCCGGCAGCCGCGTCCGGATCGTGAAGGGCGCCTACAAGGAGCCCGCCGAGGTCGCGTACCAGGACAAGTCCGAGATCGACCGGGCGTACGTCCGCATCATGAAGATCCTGATGGAGGGCGAGGGCTACCCGATGATCGGGTCGCACGACCCGCGTCTGATCGCCATCGCGCAGGAGCTCGCCCGGACGGCCGGGCGCAAACTGGACGAGTACGAGTTCCAGATGCTGTACGGCATCCGCAGCGAGGAGCACCTGCGGCTGGCGGCAGAGGGCCACCGGATGCGTGTGTACACCGCGTACGGGACCGACTGGTACGGCTACTTCATGCGCCGTCTCGCGGAGAAGCCGGCCAACCTGCTCTTCTTCGTCCGCTCGATGATCACCAAGAACTAGCCAAGAACTAGGTCAAGGAGTTACCAGCCCCATGGATGCTGTGACCCAGGTCCCCGCGCCGGTCAACGAGCCGGTCCACTCGTACGCCCCCGGCACCCCGGAGCGCGCACGTCTCGAAACGCAGCTCAAGCAGCTGTCCGAGAATCCGATCGACCTCCCGATGACGATCAACGGCGTCAAGCGGATGGGCGGTGGCGAGCGCTTCGACGTGGTCCAGCCGCACGACCACAAGTCGGTGCTCGGCACCTACGGCAACGCCACCCAGGCCGACGCGCAGGAGGCCATCGACGCCGCCCTCGCCGCCGCCCCGGCCTGGCGCTCGATGTCCTTCGACGACCGCGCCGCGATCATCCTGCGCGCCGCCGAGCTGCTGGCCGGCCCGTGGCGCGAGAAGCTCGCCGCCTCCACCATGCTGGGCCAGTCGAAGACCGCGCAGCAGGCCGAGATCGACACCCCGTGCGAGCTCGTCGACTTCTGGCGCTTCAACGTCCACTTCGCCCGCCAGATCCTGGCCGAGCAGCCCGGCGCGAACTCCGCCGGCGTGTGGAACCGCAGCGACCACCGCCCGCTCGAAGGCTTCGTCTACGCGATCACGCCGTTCAACTTCACGGCCATCGCGGGCAACCTGCCGACCGCGCCCGCCCTCATGGGCAACGTGGTCCTGTGGAAGCCGTCCCCGACGCAGACCCACTCCGCGGTCCTGCTGATGGAGCTCCTGGAGGAGGCCGGCCTCCCCAAGGGCGTCATCAACCTCGTCACCGGTGACGGCATCGCGGTCTCCGAGGTGGCCCTGAACCACCCCGAGCTGGCGGGCATCCACTTCACCGGCTCGACCAAGACCTTCCAGTACCTGTGGAAGACGGTCGGCAACAACATCGAGAAGTACAAGTCCTACCCGCGCCTGGTCGGCGAGACCGGCGGCAAGGACTTCGTCGTCGCGCACCCGTCCGCGGACCGCGCCGTCCTGAAGACCGCGCTGACCCGCGGCTCCTTCGAGTTTCAGGGCCAGAAGTGCTCGGCCTCCTCGCGCGCCTACGTCCCGGCCTCGATCTGGAACGACGGCTTCAAGGAGGCCTTCGCGGCCGAGGTCGACGGCATCGCCATGGGTGACGTCCGCGACCTCACCAACTTCATCGGCGCCGTCATCGACGAGCGGTCGTTCGCGAAGAACAAGGCCGCCATCGACCGCGCGAAGGCCGACCCGACCTGCGAGATCGTCGCGGGCGGCACGTACGACGACTCGGAGGGCTACTTCGTCCGCCCGACCGTCATCGCGTGCACCGACCCGGAGAACGAGGTCTTCACGACCGAGTACTTCGGCCCGATCCTCGCGATCCACGTCTACGAGGACGCGGACTACGACGCGATGCTGGCCCAGATGGAGTCCGTCTCGGCGTACGCCCTGACCGGCTCGATCATCGCCGGTGACCGTTACGCGGCGGCGGACGCGATGGAGAAGCTCCGCTTCGCGGCGGGCAACTTCTACATCAACGACAAGTCCACCGGCGCCGTGGTCGGCCAGCAGCCCTTCGGCGGCGGCCGTGCCTCGGGCACGAACGACAAGGCCGGCGCGGCGACGAACCTCCAGCGCTGGACCTCGACCCGCTCCATCAAGGAAACCCTGGTCGCCCCGACCGACTACGGCTACCCCCACATGGGCTGACCCCAGCCCCGCTGAACCCCGCCCCCGCCCCGGTACCCCCAAGTCCGGAGCGGGGGCGGTTCCAGTTCCGGGGGCGATGAACTGCTGCTAATCTCAAGCGAGTTGGTACGGAGGCATGCTCCACAGGCTCGGGCCCGGCAACCCGAGGGGGGTAAAGGGCTCTCACGAGTTCCCGTACGTGTGACTGTGCAGCTTGTCCGGATGTACGAGACCTCTGTGCGCCGTTCCGGGACGGGGCTTCGAGGAGACGTATGTCCACACACGGCAGCAATCGGCACCGGACCGCAACACTCTGCGCCAGGGCGACGGGGATCCCCTACAGCCGGTGTGCCCAATGGGCGGCAGACGGCCTCATCACACGCCACCAGAACTGGGCGAGGTATCGCTGATGCTGACCGCGGCGATCGTGACGGCGGCCGTGCTGGGTGTCGCCAAGGTGGTGCGGGACTGGCTGATCCTGCGGCAGGTGCGGGCGGCCATGGAGACCTGCACGCCGGAGGATCGGGTCCGGATCGGGATGCGGCTGGCCTCGGCGCTCGGTGGGGGGCCGGACGGCGGAGCAGCCCCGGGGGAGTCCCCGGAGCCTTCCGTCGGCGAGGGGGTCAGACCTCGACCATGACCTGGTCCAGGGATTTGCGGATCAGGTCCGGGACCTCGCAGTCGGGCGCCGGGTAGCCGACCGGGATGACCGCGAAGGCCTTCTCGTTCTCCGGGCGCTTCAGGACGTGGGAGAGGAAGCGCATCGGGCTCGGGGTGTGGATCAGGGCCGCCAGGCCGGACAGGTGGAGGGCGGACAGGAGCATGCCGACCGCGATGCCGACCGACTCGTCGACGTAGTAGTGCTTGCGCTTCGTGCCGTCCGGGCCGAGCCAGTAGCGCTGCTGGAAGACCACGATCAGCGCCGGGGCGTCGGTGAGGTGGGTCTTGACGGCGTCGGTGCCGAGCGGGCGCAGGGCGGCGAGCCACTCGTCGCCGAGGCGGCCGTCGTAGGAGAGCTCCTCCTCCTGCTCGGCGGCGGCGCGGATCTGCTCCCGTACGGCCGGGTCCTTGACCAGGACGAAGGTCCACGGCTGCTGGTGCGCCCCGGACGGCGCGGTCGCGGCGCAGGCGATGGCGTCCCGGACCACCTGCTCGGGCACCGGGTCGGGGGAGAAGTGGCGCACGGTCCGCCGCTCGTCCATCCGCGCCCGCAACTCGGCGGAGCGCGCGAGGGATTCCGCGCTCGGCATCCGCTCGGGCCGGTAGGGGGCGGGACGGTACGGCTGGCCGTGGGTGGGGGTCCATTGCTGTGTGGTGGGCGACATGGAGTGAGTGTGCTGGGGCGATCACGGACATGGCCAGGAACGTGCAGGCCGATTCGTGGCGGGGGGACACTGCTTCCATGACCGATACGCGGACACGCCTCGCGCACACCTCGCAGTTGGGCCCCGGCACGCCGGCGGAGATCCGGGCCCTGCTCCACGCGGCGTTCGAGGGGGACTTCGGCGACGAGGACTTCGAGCACGCGCTCGGCGGGATGCACGCCTTGGTGTACGAGGGCGAGGAGCTCGTCGCACACGGGAGCGTGGTGCAGCGGCGCGTGGTGCACCAGGGGCGGGCGCTGAGGGTGGGGTACGTCGAGGGGGTGGGCGTACGGGCCGACCGGAGGCGGCGGGGGATGGGGGACGCCGTCATGGTCGGGCTGGAGGAGGTGATCCGGCGGGCCTATGTGTTCGGCGCGCTGTCCGCCTCCGACGAGGGGGCTCCGCTGTACGCGCGCCGCGGCTGGACGGTGTGGGGCGGGCGGATCGGCGCGCTCTCGCCCGGTGGGCCGGTGCGGCTGGCCGACGAGGAGGGGTCCACGTACGTGTGGGTGCCGCCCGGGGGGATTCGGCTGGATCCCTCCGGGCGGCTCGACTTCGACTGGCGGGACGGGGACGTCCTGTAGCCGCGGGAGTCGCGAGAGCGGCGGGCGCTACGAGCCCGAGATGCTTGCCGCGCCCGACTCGATGTGGCCCGTGTAGCGGCGCGACCAGGTGCCGTCGGAGCCGGCCAGGATCGTGAAGTCGTACCAGCCGTTGCTGTACGCCACCGCGTTGAAGTAGTCCTCGCGCGAGGAGTTCGCCGGGACCGTGTACGTCCACGGGCCGTCCGTGCGGTAGGCGTTGGAGCGGATCGTGAAGGTGACCGCGGCGGCGGAGGCGTTGGTCATCTTGAAGTAGACCGCCGTCTTGCCCGTGCCCGGCTCGACCGCGAAGCGCGCCGCCACCTCCAGGTCCTTGCCCGGCTTCGTGGCGTCGCCGAGGAAGCGGCGCAGGAAGCGGTTCGGGCCGTACATCGAGATGTCGTACTTGCCCGAGCCGTAGCCCGTGCCGATGTTGAAGTAGTCGCTGCCGGTGCCGCCCGCGTCGACCGTGTACTGCCAGGCGGCCGTGTCCCGGTACTGGTGCGGGTGGATCGAGAAGTGCGCCGCCTGCTTCGCCTCCGCGCCCTGGTTCGTCATCGAGAACCAGGCCAGGATCTTGCCGGCCGCCCCGAATTCGAGGCGGTCCAGGTTGCCGTTCACCTGGTACGGAAGGGCGCGCGCCGGCCGGGTGCCCGGCTCCTGCGCCGGGAGGGCGTTGTCCTGCGGCGCCGGGTTGGGCAGCGGGCCGCAGGTCGCCTGGCCGATGACCTTGGCGGTGGACGGGAGGCCCGCCGGGACCCCGTAGACCGGGTGCGCGAAGTCGAAGACGCCGGTCAGGTCGCCGACGACCTTGCGGCGCCACGCGCTGATGTTCGGACAGGTGGCCGGGGTGCCGAGGGCGGCCGTCCACTTCTCCATGAACCGCAGGACGGAGGTGTGGTCGAAGACCTCCGAGCTCACCCAGCCGCCGCGGGTCCACGGGGACATGACCAGCATCGGGACGCGGAAGCCGAGGCCGATCGGCACGCCGTCGATGTACTCGCCCGGGGTGCCCGGCGGGGCGATCGGCGGCGGGACGTGGTCGAAGAAGCCGTCGTTCTCGTCGTAGTTGAGGAAGAGGACGGTCGAGTCGAAGACCTCCGGGTTCGCGGCCAGCGCGCGGTAGACCAGGTCCACGAAGTGCGCGCCGTCCCCGGGCGGGGCGTACGGGTGCTCCGAGAAGGCCTCGTTGGCGACGACCCACGAGACCTGCGGGAGGGTGCCCGCGACCACGTCCGCGCGGATGGCGGCGGCGATGTCGTCCGGGGTGGAGCCGGTGACCTTCGGGACGGAGCCCATGCCGCGGTCCCACAGCGGGTTGCCGGGCGCCGCGTCCGTGAACTTCTTGAAGTAGGCGAGCCCGTTGTCCCCGTAGTTGTCCTGGGCGTTCTGGTAGACCTTCCAGCTCATGCCGGCGCGCTGCAGGGCCTCCGCGTACGTCTCCCAGGTCAGCCCGGACTCCTCGCCGCCGTCCTTGCTGCCCGCGTCGACCTTGCCGCTCCACAGGAAGGTGCGGTTCGGGCCGGTCGCGCTGAGCGTGGAGCAGAAGTAGGCGTCGCAGATCGTGTAGTTGTCGGCGAGCCCGTAGTGGAAGGGTATGTCGCCGCGGTCCAGGTAGCCGAGGGTGTGGGTCTTGCCGACGCCGGCCACCCAGTTGTCCATCCGGCCCTTGTTCCAGGCGGCGTGCTGTGAGGTCCAGCTGTGCGGGAGGTCGCCGGTGCACTGGGCCAGGGTCTCGCTGTCGACCCCGCCGGCCGGCGGGGTGGAGGACAGCTTCCACGGGTACTGGCGGCCGCCCCAGTTCGGCTGGTTGAAGGTGCCCCAGCCGCCCGGGATGTTGCCGGCCGCCCGGTCGCCGAAGCCGCGGACACCCTTCAGCTTGCCGAAGTAGTGGTCGAAGCTGCGGTTCTCCTGCATCAGGATCACCACGTGCTTCACGTCGGTGATCGTGCCGGTCGCGGCGGCCGCGGCCGCCGTCGTCGGCGCGATCGCGGGCAGGGCGGCGCCCGCCATCAGCCCGGCGCCGATTCCCACGAACCCTCTGCGGCTGATCGGTGTCACTGCCTGCTCGCCTCCAACTTCAGTGCCCCGCTGGCACATTGACGGCAAGAGTGGCGGCAGCCGCCGCAAAGGTCTACATCCGTGCGGTAAGAACTCGGTGAACATCCGGTTGGCTGGATTCAGCCGTCGAGACGAACGAGCATTTTGCCGAGATTGTCCCCTCGGAGCATGCCCCGGAAGGCCTCCACCGTGTGATCGAATCCCTGGACAACGGTGGTGTCGGTGCCGATCCGGCCACTGCGCAGATGGGGGACGAGGAAGTCCTCCAGCTCGTCCTGCAGATTGGTGTGATTGCGAACCAATACCCCTTCCAGCCGAAGTGACTTGTGTACGACCTCGAAGAGGTTGCGGGGCGCGGCGGGGGAGCGGTCGCCGTTGTACATCGAGATCCCGCCGACCCAGGCGATCCGCCCGTACTCGCGCAGCACGTCGATCGCGCCCTCCAGGTGGTCCCCGCCGACGTTGTCCACGTAGACGTCGATCCCGTCCGGAGCAGCCTTCGCGAGCTGTTCGCCGACCGGGCCGTCGTGGTAGTCGAAGGCCGCGTCGAAGCCGAGGACCTCGGTGAGGTGGCGGACCTTGGCCGCCGAGCCCGCGCTGCCCACGATCCGGCGGGCCCCGAGCAGCCGGGCGATGTGGCCGGTCGCCGTGCCCACCCCGCCCGCCGCGGCGGAGACGAAGAGGTCCTCGCCCTCCCGGAGGGCGGCGGTCCGGGTCAGCGCGGCGTACGCGGTCAGGCCGGTGCCGCCGAGGATCGAGAGGTACGCCTCCAGGGGGACGCCCGCGTGGTTCCGCAGCGTGCGCGTGCCGTCCACGCCGCGGGTGACGAGGGCGTGCGTACGCCATCCCTGCCGGTGGAAGACCAGGTCGCCCTCGCGCAGCCCCGGGTCGCGGGAGGCGAGCACGCGGCCCACCGACCGGCCCTCCAGCGGGGCGTGGAGCTCGAAGCCGTCCTCGCCGCCGTCCATCATCCCGCGGTGGTACGGGTCCACCGAGAGCAGCAGGTTCTGCACGAGGGCGGTGCCGTGTCCCGGTTCCGGGACGGGGTGCGAGGTGTAGGCGAAGTCGGTGGGGGCGGGGAAGCCCACGGGGCGGGCGATCTGGTGGACGGCGTAAGCGGTGTCTGCGGTCATGGCGCTGACGCTAGGAGGGAATCATCGGGCCGGGCAGGGGGTTTGGCTCATGGAAGCCGCCGTTGTATGAGCGGCGCTCATACAACGAGGTGAGAGCCCATGGCAGCCGGCGACAGCGGCACGGGAACCGGCGCAGGGGCCGGAGCCGGAGGGGCCCGCGGAAGCGGCCCGGCCGAACTCGGCCCGCAGGAACTGCGGATCCTGGTCGCCGTCGCCGAGGCCGGCGGGTTCTCCGCCGCGGCCGCCGCGCTCGGCCTCACCCAGTCGGCCGTATCGCACTCCGTGCGCGGCAGCGAGGCCAAGATCGGCGCGGTGCTCTTCGAGCGCGGGCGGAGCGGGGCCTCGCCCACCCCGGCGGGGGAGCGGGCCGTCGGGCACGCCCGCCGCATCCTGCGACTGTACGAGGTCCTCGGCGCGGAGGCGCGCGGCGCGGGCCGGGCGGGCGGCCCGGCGGGGCCGGGCGCGGGCGCCGACGTGCTCGAAGGCGTCATCCGGATCGCCGCCTTCCGCAGCGCGGCCCTGCACCTGCTGCCGCCCGCCCTGGAGCGGCTCACCGCCCGGCACCCCGGGGTCCGCCCCGAGGTCCGGGTGGTGCGCGAGCTCGGCGCCGGCACGGCCGGGGAGGTCGCCGCCGGCCGCGCGGACCTGGGCATCGCCACCCTGGGCGGCCCGTCGGAGCTGCCGCCCGGCCTGCTGAGCGGGGTGCTCGCGCGGGAGGCGTACGCGCTGGTCCACCCGGTCGGCCACCCGGACCCGAAGGCGCTGCCCCTGCTGGACTGGGACGAGAACTGCGGCTCCTACACCCGCGACTGGTGGCGGGCCCAGGACTGGATCCCGTCGGCCACCGTGAAGGCGGAGGACGACGGGATGGTGCTCACGATGGTCGGCCGGGGCCTCGGCATGGCGATCCTGCCGGAGCTGTCGCTCCGCGAGGCCGGTCCGGCGGTGCAGATCACCGGTTTGGGCCCCTCGGGGCCGGTGAGGCGGGTGGGATACGTCACCACGCCGGAATCGGCCGCAACCCTCGCCGTAAGGGCTCTGATCAGGGAACTTCGCTCCGAGAAGGGCTGAAACGGACCCCCGGGAGGAGGCCTTCCGGGGGGTTCGGCGTCTCAGATAGTAGGAAGTCCGAGTAATTGCGGAGACATACAGCGGGACCTGCCCTAGCTTTGTAGAAGCCGAACGTCTCGCCGATCCGGCGAATGGCGGTCGAGAGCGCGCGCCCCTGCAGGCAACCCCTGCGGCGCACTGCTCCCCGCCTCATCCGGCGCCTTGAAGGAACCCCTCATCCGTGGCCCCGCCACGCCGTGATCTCAAGGAGTCGATCACCATGAACGCATCCACCGCACCCCGCCGCGTCCGCCGCTCCTCCACCGCGGACGCCGACCGCAAGCAGGCCGCCGCGGCCCTCCAGCGGGCCCTCGACCGCCGCGACAACGGCGGGGCGACCGGCCACTGAACAGCGCCCCAGGACATGTTGCGTCCACATGGGTCCAGATGCTGGACGCAATATGTCTGAGGGCTGGGACACGGAGTACGGTTTCGCCATGTCGACCAGCATCAATCTCGCAGTGATCCCCGGTGATGGCATCGGCCAGGAAGTCGTGGCTCAGGGACTCAAGGTCCTTACCGCGGTCCTGCCCCAGGATGTGAAGCTGGAGACCAAGGAATACGATCTCGGCGCCCAGCGCTGGCACCGCACCGGTGAGACCCTCCCGGAGGCGGAGCTCGAAGCCCTCAAGCACCACGACGCGATCCTGCTGGGCGCCATCGGCGACCCGTCGGTCCCGTCCGGTGTCCTGGAGCGCGGTCTGCTGCTGAAGCTCCGCTTCGCCTTCGACCACTTCATCAACCTGCGCCCGTCGAAGCTGTTCCCCAACACGGCCACCCCGCTCGCCGGCCGCCCGGAGATCGACTTCGTCGTGGTCCGCGAGGGCACCGAAGGCCCGTACACCGGCAACGGCGGCTCGCTGCGCACCGGCACCCCCGCCGAGGTGGCCACCGAGGTCAGCATCAACACCGCGTACGGCGTCGAGCGCGTCGTCCGCGACGCGTACGAGCGGGCCAACGCCCGCCCCCGCAAGAAGCTGACCCTGGTCCACAAGAACAACGTCCTCGTGTACGCGGGCCACATGTGGAAGAACATCTTCGACAAGGTCGGCCAGGAGTACCCCGAGGTCACCACCGACTACCTGCACGTCGACGCCGCGACGATCTTCTTCGTCACCCAGCCCGAGCGGTTCGACGTCATCGTCACGGACAACCTCTTCGGTGACATCCTCACCGACCTGGCCGCCGCCGTGACCGGCGGAATCGGCCTCGCCGCCTCCGGGAACATCAACCCGACCGGCACCTTCCCGTCCATGTTCGAGCCCGTCCACGGCTCGGCCCCGGACATCGCCGGCACCGGCAAGGCCGACCCGACCGCGACGATCCTCTCCGTCGCGCTCCTGCTGCGCCACCTGGGCTACGAGGCCCAGGCCGTCCGCATCGAGGACGCGGTCTCCGCCGACCTGGCCGAGCGCGACGGCACCTTCCGCTCCACCGACGAGATCGGCGACGCCCTCGCCGCCCGCGTAGCCGGCTGACCCGGCAGCTCCACCCCAGGAAGCCGCCGGGTCGCATTCCAGGACCCGGCGGCTTCTCCTGTGCGGCCCCGGGTGCCACCATCTCCCCTGGGCCGCAACACCCCGTTTCTCCGAACCCCCCTCGCGCGCGATAATCGAACGCGAGGCCGCGGACTACGGGGAAGCTCGGACGTCCTAGTAACTAGTACGCATGAGCGCGGTCCGCCATACACACACGGTGAAGGACAAGCACTCATGACGACGCCCACGATCGAGCTCAAGCCCTCCTCGAACCCGCTGTCCGACGCGGAGCGCGAGGCGATCCTGGCCAGCCCCGGCTTCGGCCGCCACTTCACCGACCACATGGTGACGATCAAGTGGACCGAGGGCCGCGGCTGGCACGACGCCGAGCTGGTCCCGTACGCGCCCCTGGCGATCGACCCGGCGAACATGACGCTGCACTACGCGCAGACGATCTTCGAGGGCCTCAAGGCCTACCGCCAGCCCGACGGCACCGTCGCGACCTTCCGCCCCGAGGCCAACGCGGAGCGCTTCCAGGCCTCCGCCCGCCGCATGGCGATGCCCGAGCTGCCGGTGGAGCTGTTCATCGACGCCTGCGACGCGCTGATCAAGCAGGACCGCGCCTGGGTGCCGGACTCCGGTGAAGCCTCCCTCTACCTGCGGCCGTTCATGTTCGCCACCGAGGTCGGCCTCGGCGTCCGCCCGGCCAACGAGTTCCTCTTCATCGTCATCGCCTCGCCCGCCGGCGCCTACTTCCCCGGTGGCGTCAAGCCCGTCTCCGTCTGGCTCTCCGAGGAGTACGTCCGCGCCGCCAAGGGCGGCACCGGCGCGGCCAAGACCGGCGGCAACTACGCGGCCTCCCTCGTCGCCCAGGCCCAGGCCGCCTCGCACGGCTGCGACCAGGTGGTCTGGCTCGACGCCGTCGAGCACCGCTGGATCGAGGAGATGGGCGGGATGAACCTGTACTTCGTGTACGGCGACCGCATCGTCACGCCCGAGCTCACCGGCTCGCTCCTCCCCGGCATCACCCGCGACTCCCTCCTCACCATCGCCCGCGACCTCGGCTACACCGCCGAGGAGGGCCGGATCACCACCGAGGACTGGCAGCGCGACAACGCGAACGGCACCCTCACCGAGGTCTTCGCCTGCGGTACCGCCGCCGTGATCACCCCGGTCGGCTCGGTCAAGTCCACGCGTGCCGACTGGACCCAGGGCGACGGCGAGCCCGGCCAGGTCACCATGCGCCTGCGCAAGGCCCTCCTGGAACTCCAGACCGGCCACGCCGCCGACCACCACGGCTGGATGCACCCGCTGGGCTAGTCCGTACCGCCCCGAACGATCCGAAGGCCCCCCGTGCATCGCGCGGGGGGCCTTCGGTCGTCAGGGGCAGCGGGCGGGCAGGAGGAGGGCGTGGTCAGCGCTCCTCGTCCCCCTCGCCCGCGCGCTTCTTCTTGCCCTCCTGGTTCGTCCCGTCGGGGCCGAGGCCCACCAGGGCGTCACCGAAGGCGTAGGCCAGGCCGGCGACGCCCTTGACGATCTTGCCCGCCACGTATGCGAGTTCTTCCACGACGTCTCCCCGTGTCGTTCGTGGCGACCCTGTCCTGTTCGGCCGCCGCTGTACCGGTAGACGCCACCGCGGGACCCACGGTTGAACACCGAGTCCGATCCGGGGAACCTGGAGTGGGGGACCGTACCGAGGTGGTGTGCGATGTCCGAGGCGAGCAGGTTCTGGGCCTCCGGTGCCTGGCAGGTCTCCGAAGGCAGAGAAGACGAGTTCGAGGCCCGGTGGGAGGCCTTCCTGACGTGGACCAGGGGTGCGAACGAAGGGTTCCTCTTCGCCCGCCTGATCCGCGATCTGAGCAGCCCCGGCCACTACGTGTCCTTCGCCTCCTGGAGTGACGCGGAGGCCATGAAGGGCTGGCAGGAGAAGCCCGAGTTCGCCGAGCACTTCGGCGGCTGCCGCGAGTTGTGCGACGACATGTCGGGCGGCGGTTTCGCGCTGGCGCGGGCGGTGGACGGTTAGCGGTGCGTCGTACGTACGAAGGCCCGCGCTCCCGTATCGGGGGCGCGGGCCTTCGTACGCGAGGGCGGCTCAGGCGGCCGCGGCCACCGGCTCCGGTTCCTCGGCCGGGACGGCCGCCGGGGAGGTGCGCGCGGTCAGGGCCGTGTAGACGAGCCCGCCGGCCAGGCCGGACAGGACGAACGAGCAGTCCACACCGCCGGTGAGGGCGAGCAGCGGGCCCTCGTAGAAGGGGGTGGTCACGGCGAGCAGGCCGACGCCGGCGCCGATGACCCAGGAGGCGGTGGCGGCCGGGTTCCAGCCGCCGCGGTACCAGTAGATCCCGCCCACCGAGCGGCGGTTGAAGACCTGGAGGGCATCGGCGTCGTACTGCCCGCGGCAGCGCACGTAGCCGATGAGGGTGATCACGGCCCACGGGGTGCCGATCGCGGTCAGCAGCAGCACGAAGGAGGTCATCGCGGACTGCACGTCCCACTCGAAGGAGCCGACGAAGACGAACGCGGTGGCGACGGCCGCGGCGATCACGGTGGCCTTGGTGCGCGTGGCCCTGGGGATGATCGCGTCGAGGTCCAGGCCCATGGAGTAGAGCATCAGCCCGGCGTTGCCCACCGAGCCGGCCGCCGCGGCGGCGAGCAGCGGAACCAGGTACCAGAACGGCGCGGCCTCGACGAGGGGCCCGGCGTAGTCGGCGCCGGCCCTGGCGGCGAGGGCGGTGTACGTGCCGAAGAGCTGCGGTATCAGCAGGCCGGCCAGCAGACCCAGGCCGGTGGCCCAGAACACCTTGCGGGAGCTGTGCCGGCGGGGGGAGATGTAGCGGGTGTAGTCGCCGAGCAGGGTGATGAAGGCGACGGGACCGCTGAGGCCGGCGGCGACGGCCGCGAGCAGCCAGGTCGGCCAGAAGGAGCCGAGGAGCAGCGGGGTCTCCGGTGGGGCGGCGGCGGTGAAGTCCGGGGCGTAGGCGAAGAAGCCGACGGCAAGCAGGACCACCATGCCGATGGAGAGGATCTTGCTCATGCGCAGCAGCAGCCGGTAGCCGAAGACGGCCCCGACGACGGTACACGCGGCCAGTACGCCGTACATCACGGCCCGCGAGACACCGGTGTCCGGGAGCCCGGTGAGCCGGGAGAGGGTGCCGACCATCACGTCGCCGCCGATCCACAGCGTGAGCGCGGTGTAGCCGAGCGAGAGCAGCAGGCCCACGATCGAGCCGACGAGCCGTCCGCGGACACCGAACTGGGCGCCGCTGGAGGTCGACAGGTTGGTGGCCGTGCGAAGGGAGACCAGCGCCAGCGGCGCGGTGAAGGCGATGCCGACGAGGGTGCCGGTCACGATGGCGGTGACCGAGGGCCACAGGCCCAGTCCGAAGGACGGGGGCAGCCAGCCGAAGACGATCACGCCGAGGCAGAGGTTGGAGCCGAGCAGGATCGAGATCAGGTCACGGGGACCGCTCGTTCGCTCCTCTTCCGGGATGGTGTCGACTCCGCGCTGTTCGATGGGCATGGGGGGACTCCCTTGGCAGGGCCGGGATGGTTGCGCAATTGTTTGAGCGACACTCAATGTGACTCAAGCCCTGCTTGTAGGTCAATGATTCCCAGCGAGGAAATGAAGAGTTAGAGTGATGCTCTAACCCATCGAGGCAAAAGGTGGTGGATCGCCGTGCGGCTGACCCCTACGGAGCGCGACCGGCTGCTGCTCCGCAGCGCAGCGGAACTGGCCAGGGCCCGGCGGGCCCGGGGCCTGAAGCTCAACGTCCCGGAGGCCACCGCGCTGATCGCGGACACGGTCTGCGAGGCCGCGCGCGACGGCAAGCGGCTGGCGGAGGCCATCGAGGAGGCCCGCAGCGTGCTGGGCCCCGACGACGTCCTGCCCGGCGTGGCCGACGTGGTCACCGAGGTGCACGTGGAGGCCGTCTTCGACGACGGATCCCGCCTCGCGGTGGTCTCCTCGCCCATCAAGGGCGCGGCCTCCCTCGGCGACGACGCCCCCGGCGCTGTCGTCCCCGGCCCCGGCGCCCCCCAGCCGGAGCCGGTGCTGCACCTGCGCGTGCGCAACACCGCCTCCGTACCGGTGAGCGTCACCTCGCACTTCCACTTCTTCGAGGCCAATCCCCGCCTCGACTTCGACCGCGCCGCCGCCTACGGGATGCGGCTGTGCGTACCGGCCGGCTCGTCCGTACGGTTCGACCCCCACGGCGAGGGCGAGGTCGGCCTGGTCCCGATCGGCGGCGACCGCATCGCCGTCGGCTTCGCCGGGCTGGTGGACGGGCCGCTGGACGCGCAGGGCGCGAAGGAAGAGGCCCTGCGCAGGGCCGCGGCCTGCGGCTACCTCGGCGTATCTGAAACCGGCAGCGAAGGAGCACAGGCATGAGCCGCCAGACCCCCCACAGCGACCACTGTGCGCCGGGCAGCCGGCACATCGACCCGCACGAGTACGCCTCCGTCTTCGGCCCGCGCGCCGGTGACCGGGTCCGGCTCGGCGACTCCGGGCTGACCGTCCGGGTGGAGTCCGACGCGCAGAAGCCCGGCGACGAGTTCCTCGCCGGCTTCGGCAAGACGGCCCGTGACGGCCTGCACCTGAAGGCCGCCGCGGTCCGCGAGACCTGCGACGTCGTGATCAGCAACGTGCTGGTCATCGACGCGGTCCTGGGCATCCGCAAGGTGTCGATCGGCATCCGCGAGGGCCGTATCCACGCGATCGGCCGGGCCGGCAACCCCGACACCCTCGACGGAGTCGACGTCGTCGTCGGCACGGGTACGTCGATCGTCTCCGGCGAGGGCCTGATCGCCACCGCCGGAGCCGTGGACACCCACGTCCACCTGCTCTCCCCGCGCATCATGGAGGCCTCGCTCGCCGCGGGCGTCACCACGATCATCGGCCAGGAGTTCGGCCCCGTCTGGGGCGTCGGCGTCAACTCCCCGTGGGCGCTGAAGCACGCCTTCAACGCCTTCGACGCCTGGCCCGTCAACATCGGCTTCCTCGCCCGCGGCTCCTCCTCGGACGCCGCCCCGCTCGTCGAGGCGCTGGCCGAGGGCGGTGCCTCCGGCTTCAAGGTCCACGAGGACATGGGCGCCCACACCCGGGCGCTGGACACGGCCCTGCGGGTGGCCGAGGAGTACGACGTACAGGTCGCCCTGCACAGCGACGGCCTCAACGAGTGCCTGTCCGTCGAGGACACCCTGCGCGTCCTGGACGGCCGCACCATCCACGCCTTCCACATCGAGGGCTGCGGTGGCGGACACGTCCCCAACGTGCTCAAGATGGCGGGCGTGCCGAACGTCATCGGCTCCTCCACCAACCCCACCCTGCCCTTCGGCCGGGACGCGGTCGCCGAGCACTACGGCATGATCGTCTCCGTCCACGACCTCAAGCCGGACCTCCCCGGCGACGCCGCCATGGCCCGCGACCGGATCCGCGCGGGCACGATGGGGGCCGAGGACGTCCTGCACGACCTGGGCGCGATCGGCATCACCTCCTCCGACGCCCAGGGCATGGGCCGCGCGGGCGAGACCATCCGCCGCACCTTCGCCATGGCGGCGAAGATGAAGGGCGAGCTGGGCCCCCTGGCCGGCGACGGCGAGGGCGACGACAACGCCCGCGTCCTGCGCTACATGGCCAAGCTGACCATCAACCCCGCCATCGCCCACGGCCTGGCCCACGAGATCGGCTCCATCGAGGTCGGCAAGCTCGCCGACATCGTCCTGTGGCGCCCCCAGTTCTTCGGCGCCAAGCCGCAGCTGGTCCTCAAGTCCGGCTTCCCCGCCTACGGCGTCACCGGCGACCCCAACGCCGCCACCGACACCTGCGAACCGCTGGTCCTCGGCCCGCAGTTCGGCTCGTACGGAGCCACCGCCGCCGACATCTCCGTCGCCTTCGTCTCGGCCGCCGCGGCGGCCCTCGGCAGCGACGAGATGCCGACCCGCCGGCGCCGCGTGGCCGTCCGCGGCACCCGCGGCATCGGCCCCAAGGACCTCCTCCTGAACTCCCGGGTGGGCGCGGTCGATGTCGACGCGCGCAGCGGCCTCGTCTCCCTCGACGGGGAACCGCTGCGCTCCGAAGCCGCCGAATCGGTCTCCCTCAACCGCCTGTACTTCTTGTAAGTCAGCACAGCCCGTAAGGACCCTGCCATGACCAAGCCTGTTGCCGACGGATTCCGGATGCCCGCCGAGTGGATGCCCCACGAGCGGACCTGGATGGCCTGGCCCAGCCCCAACCCGACCTTCACCAACGAGCAGGAGCTCGCCGAGGCCCGCGAGGCCTGGGGCGCCGTCGCCCGCGCGGTGCGCACGTACGAGCCCGTGACGCTCGTCGTCTCGCCCGGCGACGCCGAGAGCGCCCGCGCGATCGTGGGTGACGACATCCAGCTGGTGGAGCGCGAGCTCGACGACGCCTGGATGCGCGACATCGGCCCGACCTTCGTCACCAACGGGGCCGGCGAGCTGGCGGCCGTCGACTGGACCTTCAACGGCTGGGGCGCCCAGGAGTGGGCCCGCTGGGACCACGACTCGAAGATCGCCCGGCACGTATCCGACGTGGTCGGCACCCGCACGTACAGCACCCCGCTCGTCAACGAGGGCGGCGCCATCCACGTCGACGGCGAGGGCACCGTGCTCCTCACCGACACCGTGCAGCTGGGCGAGGGCCGCAACCCCGGCTGGACCCGCCAGCAGGTCGAGGCCGAGATCCACGCCCACCTGGGCACCACCAAGGCCATCTGGCTCCCGTACGGCCTGGCCGGCGACTACGGCACCTACGGCACCCAGGGCCACGTCGACATCGTCGCCGCCTTCGCCCGCCCCGGCGTGGTCATGGTCCACACCCAGCCCGACCCGGCCCACCCGGACCACGAGCGCTGCAAGACCATCGCGGCCATCCTGCGCGCGTCCACCGACGCCCAGGGCCGGCGCCTGGAGGTCGTGGAGGTCCCGGCGCCGACCGTGCTGGAGGAGGACGGCGAGTGGGTGGACTACTCGTACATCAACCACTACCTGTGCAACGGCGGCGTCGTGCTGTGCGCCTTCGACGACCCGCGCGACGAGGAGGCGGCCGAGATCTTCCGCGGACTGTTCCCCGAGCGGACCGTGACACTCGTTGACGCACGTACGATTTTCGCCGGGGGTGGCGGTATCCACTGCATCACCCAGCAGCAGCCGAAGGTCTGACCTTCGGGATCCGGACAAGGAGTGGGCCCATGGTGGCGGGTGGAGTACCGGTACGGGCGGCGCGCAAGAACGCGCCCCCGCGCGAGGACGTACTCGTCGCCGCCATGGCCACGATCGCCGAGCGGGGCCTGGAAGGCCTGACCATGGCCGGTCTGGGCCGCGAGGTCGGCATGAGCAGCGGCCACCTCCTCTACTACTTCCGCAGCAAGGACGAGCTCCTGCTGCAGACCCTGGAGTGGAGCGAGGCGGCGCTGGGCGACCAGCGCCGGGCCCTGCTGTCCCGGCGCGCCCCGGCGCGCGAGCGGCTCCAGGCGTACGTCGACCTGTACGTGCCGGAGGGCGCCCGGGACCCGCACTGGACCCTGTGGCTGGAGGTCTGGAACCGCTCCCAGAACGCCGGACCCGAGGAACGCGACCGGCAGGCGGCGATCGAGGGCGCCTGGCACCGGGACCTGGTGGCCCTGCTCGCCGAGGGCATCTCGCGCGGCGAGTTCCGCCCGGTCGACGCCGACCGCTTCGCGGCCCGCACCAGGGCCCTCCTCGACGGATTCAGCATCCAGCTGGCGGTGGGCCTCCCCCTGCTCTCCCGCGAGGAAATCCTCGAACACGTCCGAGAGTTCCTCACAGAAGGCCTCACACCACCCACACCCAGCCCCGCGGGCACATCCAGTCCCGGCGGCACACCCAGCCCCGCCGGCGTTTGAGGCGCGGGGCCTGGGGCGGAGCCCCAGCAACGGCGCCGCACCCGACCACGCCCGACACAGGGTCCGCATACTGAGATCCGTGTCCGCGAGCCGCAGGCGATATGGCACACTGCGGGCGTGCTTGCTCACCCCATGATTATCGGCAGCAGCGCGCCGGTCCGCACTGACCGCTGAACCGTGGAAGAACTCCGCGGCAGAGGCCATCGTGCCCCAGACCCGCGCGCAGACCTCTCGCACCCGCGAGGGGTTTTTTCGTTTCCCGGCCCATTCCTGCCGGGACCGGGCCGCGCGCGATGATGGGGGCAGTGGATCCCGGACACCCGGACCCACTCATCCGACAGGAGTCAGATCAGCATGACGACGACAGAGGTCCTCGACGACGGCTTCCATGTCTTCGACACCACCCTGCGCGACGGTGCGCAGCGCGAAGGCATCAACCTCACGGTCGCCGACAAGCTGACGATCGCCCGGCACCTGGACGACTTCGGCGTGGGCTTCATCGAGGGCGGCTGGCCCGGCGCCAACCCCCGCGACACCGAGTTCTTCGCCCGGGCCCAGGCCGAGATCGACTTCAAGAACGCCCGGCTGGTCGCCTTCGGCGCGACCCGGCGGGCGGGCGGCTCGGCCGCCGCGGACCCGCAGGTGCGGGCCCTGCTGGAGTCCGGCGCCCCGGTGATCACGCTCGTCGCCAAGTCCCACGACCGGCACGTCGAGCTCGCCCTGCGCACCACGCTGGACGAGAACCTGGAGATGGTCCGGGACACGGTCTCCTACCTGGTCGCCCAGGGCCGCCGCGTCTTCGTCGACTGCGAGCACTTCTTCGACGGCTACCGCGCCAACGCCGAGTACGCGAAGTCCGTCGTACGCGCCGCGCACGAGGCCGGCGCCGATGTCGTCATCCTCTGCGACACCAACGGCGGCATGCTGCCCGCCCAGATCACGGCGACCGTGGCCACCGTCCTCGCCGACACCGGCGCCCGCCTGGGCATCCACGCCCAGGACGACACCGGCTGCGCCGTCGCCAACACCCTGGCCGCCGTCGACGCGGGCGCCACCCACGTCCAGTGCACCGCGAACGGCTACGGCGAGCGCGTCGGCAACGCCAACCTCTTCCCCGTCGTCGCCGCACTGGAGATCAAGTACGGCCGCAAGGTGCTCCCCGACGGCGCGCTCGCCGAGATGACCCGGATCTCGCACGCGATCGCCGAGGTCGTCAACCTCACGCCCTCCACGCACCAGCCGTACGTGGGCGTCTCCGCCTTCGCGCACAAGGCCGGTCTGCACGCCTCGGCCATCAAGGTCGATCCGGACCTCTACCAGCACATCGACCCCGAGCGGGTCGGCAACACCATGCGGATGCTGGTCTCCGACATGGCCGGCCGCGCCTCCATCGAGCTCAAGGGCAAGGAGCTCGGCGTCGACCTCGGCGGGGACCGCGCGCTGATCTCCCGGGTCGTCGAGCGGGTCAAGGAGCGGGAGCTCCAGGGCTACACCTACGAAGCCGCCGACGCCTCCTTCGAGCTGCTGCTCCGCGCCGAGGTCGAGGGCCGGGCGCGCAAGTACTTCCGCATCGAGTCCTGGCGCGCGATCGTCGAGGACCGCCCGGACGGCACCCACGCCAACGAGGCCACGGTCAAGCTGTGGGCCAAGGGCGAGCGGATCGTCGCGACGGCGGAGGGCAACGGCCCGGTCAACGCCCTGGACCGGGCGCTGCGGGTCGCCCTGGAGCGCTTCTACCCCCAGCTGGCCAAGTTCGAGCTGGTGGACTACAAGGTCCGCATCCTGGAGGGCAAGCACGGCACGGAGTCCACGACCCGCGTGCTGGTCGCCACCACGGACGGCGTCCGCGAGTGGTCCACGGTGGGCGTGGCCCCCAACGTCATCGCCGCCTCCTGGCAGGCCCTGGAGGACGCCTTCACCTTCGGCCTCCTGCACGCGGGCGTCGAACCGGCCGAGTAGTCCCGCCGCCGGGTCAGCACTTGTCCTCCACCAGTGCGCGGAACTTCTTGGGGGACATGGCCCGGCCGCCGGCCCACACCTCGCCGGGTTTCAGCCCGGCGAGGTCCTCGGCGGTGAACCTCACGGTGCCGGAGTAGTCGGCGAACCCGGGGGCGTGGAACCTCAGGCCGTAGCGGCGCCCGGGCTCCAGGCGCCGGTTCTCGCCCCACTCCCGCACCGCCCAGCTCGCCGGTGGCGAGAACAGCGGGAACGAGACCGTGCCGGGGGCCAGCGGAGATCCGCCGGCCATCCAGCCGTCCTCCGACACGGGGAGCGGCGTCGCCGCGGGGGAGGGCGCCGTCGATCCCAGGGAGGGCGCCGCCGTCCCGGGGGAGGCCGCGGACTCCCTGTGGACGTAGAAGTCGGCGGTGCCGATCGCGTCCTTGCCGCACGGCACCATCGTCACCTGAGGCGTTCCGTCGACTCCGTTGTGGACCGAGATCAGCGGCAGGTCCGCCGCCGAACAGCCCGAGAGCACCCCTGCTCCCACCAGTGCCAGAGCCACCCCATGCCATGCGCGCCGCATCAGCCCACCCCCCTGGCGGCAGCGTACGCGTGCGCACATCGACCGAGGTCCGGACGGGCTTATGTCCTGTTCACACAGGAAACTTCCGGTTCGGGTAGCGTCGAGCGTATGAGGACCAGGCTTATATCCGCACACTTTGGATCATTGCTGGCCGGTCTGGTGCTGGCCCTGTCCGCGACCGGACTCCTGGTCGCCCCGCAGGCATCGGCCGCCACCGGCGTCACCGCCGTGGGGGAGGCCCTCAAGGAGGGCCCCGTCTACGTCGACCCCCGCGCCGAAGCCCAGCTGCCCAAGGCGGACGCGGACGCGCTCGCGAAGAAGATCAAGGACGCCGGGAAGCCGGTGTTCGTCGCCGTGCTGCCCGCGACGAGCGAGTTTCCCGCTGACAAGGTGCTGAGCGCGGTCCGGGCCGAGACCGGGATCACCGGGCTCTACGCGATCCGGCTCGGCGACGGCTTCAACGCCGGCGCCGACAAGGCGGTCATGCCGACCAACGCCGTACGCAACCTCACCGACGCGGTGAAGGTGGGGGCGCCCGACGCGGCCACCCAGCTCGACAACTTCGTGGACCAGGCCCTGAGCCAGGCCAAGGGCAGCGCCCCGGCCTCCTGGGGCAGCACCGGCGCCGACACCGGCGCCCCGGTCGGCGGGCTGATCACCCTCGGCGCGGTGGCCGCGATCGGCGGCGGTGGCGCCTACGCGCTGGTCCGCCGCAACCGGAAGAAGAAGGAAGAGACCCGGCGCGAGGCGATCGAGCGCCTCAGCGTGGTCGTCGACGAGGACATCACGGCCTTCGGCGAGGAGCTGGACCGGCTGGACTTCCACCCCGGCGAGCCCGGCGCCGACGACGCGATGCGCAAGGACTACGAGCAGGGCCTCGACTCGTACGAGAAGGCCAAACAGATCATGGCCTCGGTGCAGCGCCCCGAAGAGGTCCAGGGCGTGACCCAGGCGCTGGAGGACGGCCGCTACGCCCTGGCCTGCCTGGACGCGCGCCGTCAGGGGCAGCCGGTGCCCGAGCGCCGCTCGCCGTGCTTCTTCGACCCGCGGCACGGGCCGAGCACCGAGGACGCCTCCTGGGCTCCGGCCGGCGGGGCCGCCCGTACCGTGCCGGTCTGCACGGCGGACGCCGTACGGCTGCGCGACGGCCAGGACCCGGCCGTCCGCACGGTCGACACCGAGCACGGACCGCGCCCCTACTACGACGCCGGCCCGGCGTACGGTCCCTGGGCCGGCGGCTACTTCGGCGGCGGCATCCTGCCCGGCCTGCTCGTGGGCACGCTGCTCGGTTCGATGATGTCGAGCCCCGCCTACGCCTCGGACTTCGGCGGTGGCATGGGCGGCGGCTTCGAGGGCGGGGACGTCTCCGGGGCCGACTTCAACCCGTCCGATTTCGGCGGCGGGGACTTCGGCGGCGGTGGCGGCTTCGACGGGGGCGGTGGATTCGACGGCGGGGGCGGCTTCTAGCCGCCCCCGGTCACCCGGGCCGAGCGCTTCGTCAGGCCTGCTTGACGGCGGAGATGTCGAAGGTCAGCTTCACCTTGTCGCTGACCATCACACCGCCGGCCTCCAGGGCGGCGTTCCAGGTCAGGCCCCAGTCGGAGCGCAGGATCTCGGCGGAGCCCTCGAAGCCCACGCGCTCGTTGCCGTAGACGTCGGTGGCGGAGCCGTTGAACTCCAGGTCGATGGAGAGCGGGCGCGTGACGTCCTTGATCGTCAGCTCGCCGGTGATGCGGTACGTGTCCCCGCCGAGCGGGCTCGCCTCGGTGGAGCGGAAGGTCATCAGCGGGAAGGCCTCGGCGTCGAAGAAGTCCCCGCTGCGCAGGTGCCCGTCGCGGTCGGCGATGCCGGTGTCGACGGAGGCGATCTTCACGTCGATGGACGCGGTGGACCGGGACGGGTCGGCGCCCTCCAGGTGCAGCGTGCCCTCGTGCTCGGCGAAGCTGCCGCGGACGTTGGTGACCATGGCGTGGCGGACGGTGAAGCCGATGCTGCTGTGGGCGGCGTCGATGGTGTAGTCGCCGGTGAGGGCGGCGAGGGCGGGGTCCACGTCGAGCGTGGCGACGGCGCCGGCGCCCTGCTGGAGGTTCGTGGTCTGGCTGCGGCGGGTGAAGAGACCCATGACGTGCTCCTTGGTAGCGGTTCTGTTGAATCTTCAACGACTTCAACAGGAACGACGCTAGACCCATTCCGTTCAAATTTCAACATCTAGGCAGGGTGTCTCCCCCATTTGTGGAAGGTCCACAAAGGACGAAGGTCTCGTATGGCGGAGTCCACGCATCCACGGGCCGTACTGTGCGGGCCGGACAGCTGATGACACCCGAGACTGTGTGGAATGAACGGAGGTTTTTCATCGCGCGCTTCGTAAGGTCGGTACATGACCGTTGTGGACCAGACCCCGAGCGAGCCCACGGACGCCCGCGGGCGCGTGGCCGAGTTGCAGTCCCTGCGTGAGCAGGCGCGGCGCGGGCCGAGTGACCGTGCGACCGAGGCGCAGCACGCGAAGGGCAAGC